>CAZYRQ010000006.1:0-22342 GCA_964649455.1 uncultured Lentisphaerales bacterium | reverse complement strand
AGTGCCGAAGGCGTGGGAAAGGTGCCGGATTTCAATGTTCATGGCGTGTTGGGTGGTGTGCGATTCAACAAAGTTGAATCGCACAGAATCCAGAATTCAGAATCCAGAATCCAGAAGAAGAAGGTTGCACGATTTGTCACGATTTGTCACGTGTCCCGGACAGTGAAGGCCCTCGCAGACTTCCGGCTGAAGCCGGTACTCCGACAGGGAGGTCGGCGTCGGTGCATTGTCGCGTCGGAGTCCCGCCTTCAGGATCTGTTGATTGATGCTCCGCGCAGACCAATCTGGAAATCAGGAAAGCAGGAAGGGGCTTGATTTGCTCAGAAATTTCCTGATTTCCTGATTTCCTGATTAAAGAAATCCGGGGCCGCTCGGATAAATCGACAGGCCCTTCAGGCGGAAGTCGAGTAGGGGCTTCAGCCCCGTCGCGCGCGGCTTCCTCCTCATGTATCATTTTCGCCCGCCTCATCATGCGACTCGCTCACACCCCCCCAGAAACCGACTCATTACGTGCGCATCCACTCTTGTGGATCGCACCCACCACGAGCGTCGCCAGCGCCAGCAGCCCCAGGAGCGAGGCCACCGCGAAGGCCGCGGCGGACTGGTATTCGTTGTAGAGGATCTCGACGTGCAGCGTCAGGGTGTTGGTCAGGCCGCGGATGTGCCCGGAGACCACCGAGACCGCGCCGAACTCGCCCATCGCGCGGGCGTTGCAGAGGATGACGCCGTAGAGGAGCCCCTGCCGGACATTGGGCAGCGTCACGCGGCGGAAGGTCTGCCAGCCGCTGGCGCCGAGCGTCAGCGCGGCCTCCTCCTCCTCCGTGCCCTGCGACTCCATCAGCGGGATCAGCTCGCGCGCGACCAGGGGCAGGGTGACGAAGAGCGTGGCGAGGACGATGCCGGGGACGGCGAAGATCACCGGCAGCCCGCGCGCGGCCAGCCAGGGGCCGAGCCAGCCCTGCAGGCCGAAGATCAGGATGTAGACCATCCCCGAGACGACGGGCGACACGGAGAAGGGCAGGTCGATGAGCGTGATCAGCAGCTGGCGGCCGGGGAAGCGGAACTTGCCGATGGCCCAGGCGGCGGCCAGCCCGAAGACGACGTTCAGCGGCACGGCGATGGCCGCCGCCAGCAGCGTCAGGCGGATCGCCGCGAGCGCGATGGGATCACGGATCGCGGCGAAATAGTGCGCCAAACCCTCCCGCAGGGCGCCGACAAAGACGATGGTCAGCGGCAGCGCGAGGAAGCCCAGCAGGAAGAGCAGGGCGATGAGGGTCAGCAGCAGGGGCGCGGGGCGGATGGGACGGAGGGGGTTCATCGGCGGCGGCGACTCCAGGCCTGCAGGCTGTTGATGGTCAGCAGCAGGATGAACGAGACACCCAGCATGGCGACGGCGAGGGCCGTGGCGCCGGCGTAGTCGTATTGCTCCAGACGGGTGACGATCAGCAGCGGCACGATCTCGGTGCGCAGCGGCAGGTTGCCGGAGATGAAGATCACCGAGCCGTACTCGCCGACGCCGCGGGCGAAGGCCAGCGCGAAGCCGGTCAGCACCGCCGGCCAGAGGGCGGGGAACGTCACGCGGCGGAAGGTCTGCCAGGCCGAGGCGCCGAGCGAGGCCGCCGCCAGCTCGGCCTCGCGGTCGAGGTCGGCGATGACCGGCTGCACCGTGCGGATCGTGAAGGGCAGGCCGATGAAGACGAGCGCCACCAGCACCCCGAGCGGGGTGAAGGCCACGCGGATCCCGAGCGGCTCCAGCCAGGCGCCGATCCAGCCGTGGCGCGAGAAGAGCGCGGTCAGCGCGATGCCCGCGACGGAGGTCGGCAGAGCGAAGGGCAGGTCGACGAGCGCGTCGACGAAGCGGCGCCCGGGAAAGGTGTAGCGCACGAGCACCCAGGCGGCGATGAAGCCGAAGACGGCGTTGATCAGCGCCGCGCCGAAGGCGGCGGTGAAGGAGAGGCGGAAGGCGGCGGCGGCGCGCGGACTCGATACCAAGCTCCAGAAGTCGGCCCTCGAGAGCCCGGCGGCCTTCAGGATGGCACCGCCGAGCGGCAGCAGCACCAGCAGCCCCAGGTAGAAGAGCGTGAACCCGAGGGCCGGGCCGAAGCCGGGCAGGAGCGTGTGGCGGCGTTTCCGACTAGCCGGGCCTGAAGGCCCTCGCCGACTTCCGCCTAAAGGGGCTGTTGATTTATTCCCCGCGCAGGCTAATCTGGAAATCAGGAAGGCAGGAAGGGGCTTGATCAGCTCAGAAATTTCCTGATTTCCTGATTTCCTGATTAAAGAAATTCGGGGCAGCGCGGATAAATCGACAGACCCTACAGGCGGGACTCCGACGGGACTGTGGTGGGAGGCGCGCCCGGGTCGGCGTACCGGCTTCAGCCGGAAGCAAGCGAGTAAGTGTAATGCGCCTCGCTGCCACACCCCCACACTCCCAAGACAGGCAGGAATGCCTGTCCTACCTTGGGCGGACGACACGGAGGTCGTCCCTCCAGCCCAAATGACCACCGTTGTCGACGGATCTGGAGGGTCGGGCTCCGTCCCGACCGGATAACTCACACTTCCCAGAAACGGATACATACCCCGCCTACCGGAGATAGATCTGGTCGAAGGAGGCGCCCTCGGCGAAATGCGCGGCGTGCGCCCGCTGCCAGCCGCCGAACACCGCGTCGATGGTGAAGGTCGCCTGCGCGGGAAAGTCGGCCGCGCAGCGCGCCCAGGCCGAGCTCACGGCCGGGCGGTAGAAGTGGCGCGCCGCGAGCGCCTGGCCCTCGTCGGAATAGAGGTGCTGCAGGTAGGCCTCGGCCATGGCGCGCGTGCCGTGGCGGTCGGCGTTGGCGTCGACCAGCGCCACGGCCGGCTCGGCGCGGATGCTGATCGAGGGCGAGATTAGCTCGAAGTCGCCGGGGTGGAGCCGGCGCGTGACGAGCAGCAGTTCGTTCTCCCAGTTGATGAGCACGTCGCCGATGCCGCGCTCGATGAAGGTCGTCGTCGCCCCGCGGGCGCCGGAGTCGAGCACGGGGACGTTGCGGTAGAGCCGGGCGACGAAGTCGCGGGCGGCGCGCTCGTCGCCGCCGGCCTGGAGGGCAGAGCCCCAGGCGGCGAGGTAGTTCCAGCGCGCGACGCCCGAGGTCTTGGGATTGGGCGTGATGACCTGCACGCCGGGGCGCACGAGGTCGGCCCAGTCGCGGATCTTCTTGGGATTGCCCTTGCGGACGAGGAAGGCGAGCGTCGAGACATAGGGCGCGCTGTTGTGCGGCAGCCGCGACTGCCAGTTGGTCGGCAGCAGGCGCGCCCGCGCGGCAATGGCGTCGATGTCGTAGGCCAGGGCGAGGGTGACCACATCCGCCTGGAGGCCGTCGATGACGGCGCGGGCCTGCTTGCCCGAGCCGCCATGCGACTGGCGGAGCTCGGGGACGACGCCGGCGCGGGCCTGCCAGAGACGGCTGAAGGAGGCGTTGAACTCCTGGTAGAACTCGCGGGTCGGATCGTAGGAGACGTTCAACAGGACTGGCGCGCGCGGCGCGGCCAGGCCGGTCGCGGCGGCGAGCGCAGCGGCGGTCAGCAGGATGGTGCGCAGGTTCATGGTGTCGTTGTTCCTCCTATTTGGATTTGCTGCTAGTGGGTGGCGGTGTGTCGCGACGGTGGCGGCTACAGCATATCCGCCAGGGTGGTGTGCTCCATGCGGTCGGCCACCAGGTCGCGGATTTCGCGGAAGAGCGCCGTGAGGCGCTTCTCGCGCAGGATCGGCGTCTGGCCGCGGAAGTAGCGGCTGACCGACTCGGTGGGCGCGAGCGGGCCGTCGAGCAGCCGGACCACCTCGGCCAGCGTGATGGCCCCGGGCTCCCGCGCCAACTGGAAGCCGCCGCCGCGGCCCTTGACGCTGCGGACGAGGCGCGCGCGCTTGAGCGCGAGCAGGATCTGCGCGAGAAAGCGCGGCGGGATCTGTTGCGCGCGGGCGATGGCGCCCGCGCTGACGAGGCCCTCGGTGCTCCGGCGTCCGAGATAGACCAGCGCCAGCAGGGCGTATTCGCTTTTCAGAGTGAGTCGCATGGTACAGGGCCTTAAGGTGGGGAAATGAAATACGATAAACATGATAGGATTTGTCGGATTAGAAATCAAGCGCCTCGTTCAGGAGGCGCGCGCAGACAAAACCCAGGAACTGCCCCATGCACGGGAGAATAAATCAACGGTCGGGACGGAGCCCGGCCCTCCCGTTCTGTGCCGCATCTATCAGAGTGGAAGTTTCCAGTCGTCCTGTGCGCGGGCGTAGGCCTCGCGCAGCGGCGCGAGCCGGGCGTGGAGATACTCGTCGATCCACACCGGCTCCACGCGGTCGGCGAGGACGCGGCGCACCTTCTCCTCCGCCTCGTGGCCGGTCTTCATGATGTTCCCCGCGTAGCGCAGCGTCGGCAGGGCCAGCAGCGGATGGCCGCGCGGCGGGAAGCGGGTGTGGAGGGCATGGAGCTCCGCCAGCGTGCGGCATTCGCCCCAGCCGTTGCGGCGCACGGCGTCCAGCAGGCGCATAGCCTCGCGGCACTCGCGGAAACGGACACCCTCCCCGAGCACGTCGAGGGCCGCCGCCACGGCCTCCGCCCCGTCGACCGGCGGCTGGCCGTCGTGCAGCAGGACACCCAGGGCGACGAGCGCGTCGAGCGAGGCCTCCAGGGTCTCACAGGCCGAGGTGAAGGTGCTGTAGCGGCTCCAGCCGGTGGCGACGAGTCCCTGCAGGCCGAACCGCTGCGCGACGTCGACCCAGGCCGACGCGTTGGCCTGGCGGCGCGCGAGGTCGGGAAAATCCGCCGTGACCCCGTCGGCTCCCTTGAAGGCCGTCGCGCCCCAGAGCGCGAGGCCGAGATCGCGGAAGCGGCGGATGTGGCGGGAATTGAAGTGGTGGGGCGTGGTGTCGGGGTGGCCGTTGTAGCCCCAGACCATCAGATCGCAGCGCGGTGCCAGCGCGCGCAGGGCGTCGTCGTCCCACTCCACCATCATGTCGTGCCACAGGATCGGGCGGACGTTCCGCGCGTTCAGGCGGTCAAGAATCGGACCGACATGCTGCAGATAGAGCGCCCCCTTGCCGTGCGCGGCGATATAGGCGGCGGTGGTGGGATGCGTGCCGAGGCGGCGGGCCTCGTCGCCGCCCAGGTGGAAGTGGCGCGTCTCCGGCAGCAGGCGGAGCACATCGTCCACCATGCCTTCGATCAATTCCCGGGCGCCGGGCGCCAGGGGGTTCAGGGTCGAGGGATCACCCTCCGCCTCGTGCAGGCGCTCGGCGCCGGGCACGCTCAGCGGCGTCTCCATGTGCCCGAGGCACTGCACCAGGGGAATCACCTCCAGCCCATGTTCCCGGGCCGCCGCCGCGAAACGGCGGACGGTCTCGGGCGCGTAGGCGGTGGAGCTGCGGAAACGCGTGTCGACAGTCCAGGGAAAGGCGTCCTCCCACTCGACCAGCACGACGTTGTACCGCGCCGCCGCGAGCAGCGCGGGCAACGCCACGAAGCGTTCGGCCGTCGGCGGCATGCCCTTGAGATCGAGATGCGCGCCGCGCAGGGGCACGACCGGGGCGGCTTTCTGGAAGAGAGACTGCATGGCGGTTGGTGTCGGTTTCATGGTTCACCTCTGACGGGTATGGAGAGCCGGGCCGCGGGCAGCCCGGGAGTTTCAGCACGGATTTCGAGAGCGCCCGCTTCTTTCCCGGCGCGCACGATGCACAGACAGCGGCCCGCGCAGGCGCGGCGGCTCTCGGCGCCCTGAAAGCGCTCCAGCGAGAACGGGTCGCCGTTGTCCAACGCGGCGAGGCGCCCCGGGCCGGTCACGGCGAAGCGCACCGGCATGTCGGCACTCAGCACGCGCCGGCCCTCGGAATCCACGATTTCACACTGGATGTATTCCAGATCCCGGCCATCGGCGCGGAGCGCTTCGGCAAAGTAGGGCGTCAGCCGGAGCGCCGCCGGCTGACCGGAGGTGTGCACCCGTGCCGCGCCGACCGCCTTCCCGGCGGCCAGACCCACGGCCTGCAGCTCGCCGGGAACGAAATCGACGCCCCAGACGAAGCCCTCGGCCGCCGTGCGCGTCCCCAGCGAGACACCATTCAGCGAGAGTTCGACCGCCGGACAATTCGAGATCACGCGGACATCGATGGCCTCGCCCGGCTTGAAGTCCCAGTGCGTCGCGAGATGCACCAGCGGGTCGTCCCGCCAGACCGACCGGTAGTAGAAGTAGCCGTCCTTGGGAAAGCCGCAGGTATCCACCACGCCGAAGAAGGAGGTGTGGGCGGGGTAGTCGTAGGGCGTCGGCTCGCCGAGGTAGTCCCACCCCGTCCAGATGAACTGCCCCATGGCGAACGGACGGACGCGCACCGCTTCCCATGCATCCATGCCGCGGGCCATGTTCTCGAAGGTCGCCACAAAGGTTTGCGCCGATGGATAGCGGTAGCCCAGATCCGGCAACGGTCCGGCGGGATGGCAGACGCCCAGGCGGCGACGCGTCTGCGCCGAATAGCACTCCGTGACGATCAGGGGCTGATCGGGACGCGCCTGGCGATAATCGTCGAGCTGGGAGGCGCCGGGATAGTTGTAGCCGCCGACATCGAGCAGCGCGATGTTCCGGTGCGAGGTCTTCCGGTTGCGGGGGGTGGGACGAACCGCCACGACGGCGCAGGTGACCGGACGGTCGTCCAGGTTGTGGACGATCTCCTGGAGCTTGCCGGCGATCCAGAAGCCGCTCTCCTTGTGCATCTGCGGCACTTCATTGCCGATGCTCCACATGAAGATGGCGGGATGGTTGCGGTCGCGCCGCACCATGTCGGCCAGATCGGTCTGCGCCCAGGCGTCGAAGAGTCCGGCATAGTAGTTGACGTGGAGCGACTGCGGTTCGCCGTCGGACATCGGGGCGACGCGGATCGGCTCCTGCCATTCATCGAAGGCCTCGGCGAGCACCAGAACCCCCTGCTCGTCGCAGGCGTCGAGGAACGCCTCGCTGAACGGATGATGCGCGGTCCGCACCGCGTTGCACCCCATCGACTTGAGGATCTGCAACTGTCGGGTGAACGTCTTCCGGCCGCAGGCCGCGCCCAAACCGCCCCCGTCGTTGTGCAGGCAGACGCCCTTGATCTTGAGGGGCCGACCATTGAGCGAGAATCCCGCGCCGGGGTCGACCCGCATCGAGCGGATCCCGAAGCGCACGGCGCCGACATCGGCCTCGCGTCCCTCGAACGTCAGGCGGCTGCGCCACGTGTACAGCGCGGGATTCTCAAGATCCCACAACACGGGATCGGCGACCGTAAGGGCGTTCCGGAGCACGACCGTCAAGCCCGCGCCGATCGTGTGCGGCCCGGTCGCGACAGCCACCTGCCGCCCGTCGGGACCGAAGACGGCATGCTCGACTTCGCAGACGATCCGCCGCGCGCTCCGGTTGCAGATCGTGTAGTCCAGCGCGACGTGCGCGGAGGTCTCGCTGATCTCGGGCGTGGTCACCACCGCGCTCCAGAGCGGAAAGTGGACGATGGGGTCCCGGAAGTGCAGGCGGACGTCGCGGTAGATCCCGCTGCCGGCGTACCAGCGGCACCCCGGCTGCCGGGAGTTGTCGACCTTGACGGCGATGGTGTTTTCGCCATCAGCGCGCAGGAGCCCCTGGATCTCCGTCTCGAAGCCGATGTAGCCCCAGGGGCGCCCGCCGGCGCGCCGCCCGTTGACGAAGATCTCGGAATCCCTGAAAATGCCGCCGAAATAGACCGAGGCGACCGACTGCTTCAGCTCCTCCGGCACGCGGAACCGCTTGCGGTAGCATCCCTTGCCGGTCGGCAGGTAGGCGCCGCGGCAGTACGCGGGCGCATCGGGGGAGAACGTTCCCTCGATGCTCCAGTCGTGCGGCAGGTCGAGCACGCGCCAGCCGGCATCATCGAAATCCGCCGCGGCCATCTCCGCGTTCCAGTCGTTGCAGAAACGCCAGCCGTCGTTGAAATCCAGACTTTTACAAACCATTTATCCCCCACCCGGCGAAAGCCGCAGGATCCAGTTGATCATCTCCAGGCGCAGCGCGTCGAGGTCGGCCCGCTGCGCATCGACCGCGTCCAGCCAGGAGACCGCCTGCCGGGCGGCAGCGGCACGTGCCGTATCGGCACTGGCCGCAGCGGTCGCCGCGGCCAGCCGCAGGCGGGTCGCGTAGCGCACATCGTCGATCCCCTCGCGGAACCCCTCCCACTGCAGGGTGTCGATCACGCCGTCGCGCGTGGGATAGATCATCGTGATATGATAGCCGTAGGGACTGTGGAAATCGAGCCAGCGGTCGCCCCACGTGTTGTTCTTGGTGCCGTCGAAATGCGCCTGGTAGCCCATCAGGCCGTGGACGCGCCGCGACTTGTCGGGATCCTTCGCGCCCGGATGCGGCCCGGCGTACCAGAGCGCGCGGCCGCCGCGCGCATGCCAGGCGCTGGTGATGTTGCGGTCGAAGAAGGCCCCGCCCAGGTTGACCAGGTCGACGAGCCCGGCATCGGCCCCGATCATCCAGGGCTGGCCTTCGCTGCCGATCTTCACCCTGATCGCCTTCAGCGCCCGGAAGCCGGCGAACTGGTTGGTGACGGTCGCGGCGGAGGGTTCGCCCGAACCCCAGAAGTAGACGTCGCGGTGCCCCAGCTTCTGCTCCACGAGATCCAGCATCTGGCCGGCGGCGGCGAGGTACTCCGCGAAATGGCGCCTGCCCTCGGCTTCGTCCGGGTTGACGCGGTACGAGATGTCGGCCTGCGCGGCCGCGATCAGGGGCGGGCGGAAGCCGGCCTCGCGGATCAGCTCCAGTTGCCGGATCAGCACGCCGCGCATCGCCGCGTCCTCCAGGATGCGCGCGAGTACGATGTCGTCGCGGCTGTGATGGCTCTGGATATGCAGGCCGCTGAATGTGAAGATGTTGTGCGCGCGCTGGTTCCGGTAGAGCGCGCGCAACCGCTGTTCCGCCGCGGCGGAGTCGCCGCCGAAGGCCTCCAACTGGCCTTTGAGCGTGCCGAGGCCGTCCATGGCGACCATGAAGGGGCGGTCGAGGTCGTAGGCCGTCCGGGGATCGGGCAGGTCGAACGGCAGCACGCGCAGCCGCAGCCGCACCGCGCCGGCGGGTGCGCCGTCGGCCGTCAGGGCGACCGCGCCCTCGTAGAGGCCCGCAGGTGCATCGTCCGGGATGCGGATGGTGATCCAGAACTGCCGCGGCTCGTCCTTGACCAGCGCCACGGGCTGCAGGACGGACGCGTCCGCCACGGGATCGCGGATGTAGTCGAACTGGGGCACGCCCGCAAGCCGCGCGAAACGATCCCCGCCCAACGGCGACGCGCCGCGGGGGTAGTGGTAGCTGACCCAGACGTACTCGGGGCCGGATGGCTTGTCGACGCGCAGATAGTGCTCGCGGCTCTCGCGGTCGACCTTGACGAGTCCGTCGTCATGCAGCAGCAGGTCGGGCATCAGCTCGCGGCGGGTGTAGTCGTCCGCGTAGCTGTACCAGGCGCGCCCCGGCTGCCACCAGCATTTGACCACGCGGAGATCCACCTGACCCGCCGGGATCTCCACGCCGCCCGCCTGGCCGTCCGGCACGACGCGGCGCAACGCCCCGGCCTGCATCTGCAATTTGGCGACATCCTGCCGGGGATCGACCAGGAGCGAGGCGGGCACGAACTCCCCCTGCGCGCCGACCAGATCGATGCGGTCGCCGCGCGTCTCCGGCGCGGGCCGCGTCTCGGGCGTGCGGGCCACGGCGCTGATGGCGGGCACAATATGGCAGGCCAGCGGCTGGCCGGCCCAGGGGTCGGGCGCGGCGGGCCGAGCCGACGGATCCGTCCGATCCTGCCGATCATGCGCCGGCTCGCCGTCCGCCGCCGTGAACTGCCGCAGCAGCGCCTCGCGCCGCAGGGCGGTTGCATGCCGCTCGAAACCCATCAGGG
Organism: uncultured Lentisphaerales bacterium; assembly: GCA_964649455.1. GTDB lineage: Bacteria > Verrucomicrobiota > Kiritimatiellia > RFP12 > JAAYLN01 > JAAYLN01. The sequence continues at coordinate 12,429 of CAZYRQ010000006.1, read as the reverse complement.
CCGGCACCGCGCGGAAGGCGGACTCGACTTCGGCCGCCTCCCAGCGGCTGATCGCTTCAAGCCGGGCACCCATCGCCGCATAGCGCGCCGCCAGCGGTTGGAGCACGGACGTGTGGAAGGCCGGATCGCCGCGCGCGGGATCGCTCCAGAAGTTGGTCACGGCGGGCATGCTCTGTTGATAAACCTCCCAGGCGCGCGGGATCAGGCGACGCTGGATGGCGCGCCGCTGCGCCTCCGTGGGCGGTTGCCATGCGAGGCGTCCCCAGCGCCCCGGCTCGCGTTCGGCTCCGCCCCAGGTGAGGCTGCCGGACTCGCTGCGGCGCATGATCGTGAAGCCCCAGGGCCCGTCGTGGCCCTCCAGGAACGGCAGCCGGTTGTAGAGGCTTTCCCAGGGGATGAAGATCACGGCACCCAGCCCCTCGGCCAGCTTGGCCGTCTCGATGCGGTACCCGCGCACGTCGCCCCGGGCGCCCTCCATGCCGTGGTGCATGCTGAAGCGCAGGTGCAGGGGATGGATCTGGCGCATGCTGGTGGAGAAGAAAAGATCGATCCGTCCGCCCTGGGGATCCGTTTCGATGTAGATGTGCCACCCCGCGGGATCGTACACGGTGCAGAAGGCGGTCGAGGGATCGGCGCGGGCGGTCTTCTCCGCCGCCGTCAGGGAGCGGTCCGCGATCAGATCCCAGAGTGCCGGGTCGAGGCCCGCGTGCTCCCGCGGCGCCGGGTAGAAGCCGCCGGCGCGGCGCGCGGGGTCGCGCGCGAGGGGCGACCGCGCCCACGCCATGGCACCCGAGGGCGCCGACTCAACGAAGCCGCACCGGGCCTCGTTCAGGGGCATCGTTCCGGAAGCGTGCAGGGTCTGCTTGTGCGCCTCCAGGACGCGGGCGACCCCGTACGCACGCAACTGCACATAGAAGACCGCCGTGTCCCAGAAGGCCAGGATCTTCTCGGCCAGACCGATCCTGGGCGCCGCCGCAGCGGCGCCCACCTTGCCGTCGGGCAGCGCGGGAATGTCGCTGGCCTCCAGGTTCTCGATCATGGCATCCATGGGGTCGGCGACCTCCACCTTGGCCACGGCCGACGTGATGCCGCGCTCCATCGCGGGAAGATCCTCGCGCAAGCCATGGGTGCCGGCGGCCTGCAGCAGCAGCGTCAGCCGCTCACGCGGCGTGTGCGACTCGACTTCCACGAGCCGGAGCAGGGCGGCCTCCAGCAGCGCGGCCGCCTGCGCGCGTTCGGCCGGGTTTGCCGCCGCCTCAAGCGCCGCCAGGGCCGAACCGCGGGCCTCCATCAAATCCTTGCCCTTCCGTCCCCGCTGCACCTGTGTCCGACCGCGGCCCAAAGCCTGCTCGAACGCCTCGTCCGCCAGCCCCGCCACCGGCTGCAGCAGACGCAGCGCGAGCAGACCGAAAGCGAGGGCGGCCGACAGTGAAGCGGGGGTGCGTCGCATGGTTGTCATCCTTCTGGTCTGGGGAATCGTTGTCGCGAGCTTTGTCATTAACCTTGTCGACAACGCTCGCGACAACGCTCACGACCAAGATCATTCTCCTACGCGATCCTACTGCGGCGCCGGCCGCCAGAGGCCCCACTGTCCGGCGGCACGTCCGGGGCCGGATCGAAGCGCCCGAGCCGGAGCGTGACGGGGCCGAACAACCCTCCTGCCAGACTCTCCTGCTCGAAGACGCGCTGCTTGTCCTCGTAGGGCGAAACCGGCGGGAACTGGTCGCGCCAACGTTGCTGCACGCCGGGGGCGGCGATCGCGTTGGCGAGTGTGTTGCTGACGGCCACCTCGATCCGGTTGGCGCCGCGCCGCAGCAGTCCCGCGAGATCGAACGTATAGGGCCCCCAGAATCGCCGGCCGACGGGCTGTCCGTTGAGCGTCACGGTGCAGGCGTAGCCGACGTTGCCGAGATCGAGGCGCGCGTCGCCCGCGGCAGGCGCATCGAAGGTGACGGCATAGACGGCTTCGCCGCTGAAGTCGTCGCCCAGCCAGCGGCGCCAGTCGCCGGTGGCCGCCGCTGCCGGTTTGCCGCGGCAGGCCACATTCTCGTAATCGCCGCGCCCGACGCGGTGACGCCGCCGGGCCTGAAGGGTCCAGCCTTGGTCGAGCGTCAGGCGCGTGCGTCCCGCGCGGAAAACGGGATCGGCCACATCCGGCCGGGCGCCGAAAAGCAGCAGCAGCGAACCGGCGGGCTCGAAGCGCCACTCGACCGACGTGCCCTCCGCCCCGGTCCGGCTGGCGAGGGCATGGCAGCGGCCATCCAGCGGATCGCAGCGGACGGGGGCGCCGCATTCCGGCACGGTGATGGTCACGCGCACGGGGCGCAGCGCCTCGTTGGTCAGGAAATAGAGCGCATGACCCCGCCAGACGCGCTTGGTGCAGCGGATGTCGCGATGGCGCGGCGCGATGCGGGCCAGCGGGGCGATGCGGTTGATCTGGTGAGTCGGCAAGACCCGTCCCCCCGACTTCCTGAAGGTCTCGAGCGCGCGCCGGGCGGCCGGCGCCATCCAGTCGGTCTCCGGCACGACCAGCGTGTCGTAGCGCATCCGACCGACGGCGATCATCCCGCGCTCCACGCGCCCCGCGGCCAGGGCGTCGTCGTCCACATAATCGAAGTCGACGCCCGATTCCAGCAGCGCGCGGGAGACTTTCCAGTGCCAGTCGATCGCGCGCCGCCGGCGCGCGGCGCCGGCCCAGATGCTGCGCACGTCGTAGAAGAGCGCCGTCGTTGCGGCCGCGCGGCCGCGCGTGAGCAGATACCCGAGACGCGCGGCGTAGCGGTGGAACAGGTCGAAATAGGGCCAGAGGGGGTCGACGGCGCCCAGGTGCGGCCGGCAGCCGGCCATGAAATTGCCCTGCAGCGACTGGGCGATGTTGCTGGCGACCAGCAGCGTGGCGCCCTGCTGGTATTGGTGGTCGGTGACCCACTTGATCTGCTGCGGCGTCAGGCCGTTGCCGTAGACGGCGAAGGTTTCGGAGAGCACCAGGGGGCGCCCCGCCTGCCGGGCCACGGAGGCGGCGTACTTCGTGAAGGGGCGGCTCAGCTTGCCGCGGGCGCGCTTCAGCTTGTTGGCGGGTTCGTCGTAGTAAACGGTGCCGCCCGGCTGCGCGGGAAAGAGCTGGCGCCAGATCACATCGACGCCGGGCAGGTCGAGCGCGCGCAGCGAACGCAGAATGTGGCCGTAACCGTAGTCGGCATTGCCGGCCGGTTCGTCCTCGCCGCCGAAATGGCCGCCAGAGAGCAGGTGGTTCCGGCGGCACCAGGCACGGATCGGGTGCAGGAAGCGCGCGACGAAGAGCTGCGACCAGACATCGTAGAAATCGACCCGCGCCTGCGTGAGCGCCCGCGGCTCGCGGTCGGCCGGGGGCCGCAGCAGACCGGCGATGAAGGGTCCGATGGCGTAGCCCTTGCGCCGGCGGAAGATCCGCCCCAGATCGCCGGTCCAGGTGAGCTGGCCGGGACGGGTGAGGGGCGCCTTCGGTTCGTCCATGAAGGTGAAGCGGATCGTCTTGCCGAAGGCCTGGCCCACCCAGTCGCGGTAGCGCGCGTGCGTCAGGGCGATGAAGGTCCCGGTGACGCCGGGGGTCAGCAGGTTGGGGTAGGGGGCGCCGGCCTGCGGATCGGACTGAACGTTCCGGACGACCGGTCCCTGGGGAGAGGCGACGATGTTCTGCCGCAGGAAGGCGTCCGGGTTCGTTGCCAGCACCTGCCCGCAGGCGCCGCCGGAAGGCCAGCCGCCCTCGTCGTAGAGCCAGTAGTTCATGTCCAGGCGTCCGCACTCGGCCACCAGCTTCCGGATGAGGCGGAAGTAGGCGGGGGAGAGATAGGGACGGTCGAGGCGCGTCGGCATGCTTTTCGGGCGGAACTGCGGCGGGCAGGGATGGAAGCAGACCGACCGGGCGCCGTGCGCCGCCATGTCGCGCAACTGCGCGATCAGTTGCCTCTCGTCAACCCGGTCGTTGATCATCCAGAAATAGCCGGGATGCAGCCACGCCGGCGGATCGGCGAAGCCCGGCTTGGAGAAGACGCTGAATCCGCGGGGTAGTGGGCTGCTCATTTCACTGCCGTCAGCTTCTCCGCCAAATAATCGGCGCGCAACGTCTCGATCCGGTAGCGGAACTCCATCCATTCCGGCACCTGCTCTGCGAAGACCTGCTCCACGAGCTCGGGAGCCCATTGGGCGACATCCTTCATCTTTTCGCCGGTTTGCTCCTGCTCCCGCATCGCCGGCTCCAGCACCTGCTGGTAGAACGCGGTATCGCCCCGGCTTCCCTGCCAATAGTCGGCGGCCTCCGCCTTGACCGCCTGGAAGCGCCACCAGGCGCGTTGGATCAGATAGCGCAGGATCGCCGTGCGCTGCTCCGGCGACGGCGGCTCCCAGTCGATCAGCCCCCAGCGGCCCGGCTCGTGGACTTTGCCGCCCCAGGTCAGGCTGACCGGGCCCCAGCGCATGATCGAGAAGCGCCAGGCCGACTCGTTGCCCGGCATGAAGGGCAGCTTGTCGTAGAGCGATTCCCACGGAATGAAGATGGATGTTCCCCAGCCCTTCTCCAGCGCGGCGGTCTCCGTCCGGAACCCGCGCGGGGCGAGTTCGAGATTGCGGTAGAAGCGGTGCGGCGTGTTGTAGTTGTAGAGGTTGACCTCGCCCGTGCCCAGCCGGATGATCCACTGGTAGTAGGCCTCGCCCTCCTGGCCCGGGGCGAAGAACATCTCCAGCGAACTGCCGCCCTTGCCCTCCTGCATCATCACCGTCTCGATGTTCGGCTCGTCGGACTGGATGTACATGTGCCAGCCCTTCTCGTCGTAGCCCATGAAGAAGGCGGTATCGCGCCCTTCGAGCGCCGTCTGCGTCTTCTCGTCCAGCGTACGCTCCGCGGCCATGTCGGCCCGCAGCATCTCCTCCTGCCCGCGTGGATAGGGGTGGAAACGCGCCTCGCGGCGCGACGGGTCGCGGAGCAGGGCCGACTGGGCCCAGCCTCCCGCGCCGACGGGCATCGGCGACTCGAAGCGGCAGCGGGTGCGGTTGCGCACGCGGGCCTTTTCGAAGCGCGCGTCGCCGCGCGCCTTCAGGGCCTCGACGATGTCGTAGTCGCGGGTGGCCATGTAGAAGAGGGCGGCGTCCTGGAGGGCCTCGACGACCGTGGCGGCCTCCACGCCACGCTCGCGGTCGAGCATCTCGTCCAGCCGCCGGTTCATGCCGTCGAAGTCGTCCGCCAGGCCGCGGGCGCCCGCCGCCTGCAGCAGGCGCACGAGCCGTTCCTTGGGCGTGGCCTTCTCGGCGCCCGCCATCTCCTCGAGCGCCTCGGCAAGCTGCCCGGCCGCCAGGCCGCGGTCGGCCGGATCGGCGACCGTGTGCCGCTGCGCCGCCGCCAGATACCGGTAGAGCGCCAGGCGTTGCGGCGGCTTCAGCCCGGCGGCCTTTTCGGTCAGTCCGCCCAGGGCATCTGCCGCGCCGGCGTAGTCGCGCTGGCGGAAGCACGCTTCGCCGCGCTTCAAACGGTCGGCCACGCTCTCCTGGGCTGCGGCCGGAAAGGTCGCGAGGCAGGCCATTGCCGTTGCGAGCGCCATCAAGATGTTCAGCTTCATGGTGGAAGTTCTCCTCAGAGCAGGGCCTGGAGCGCCAGGATGTGGTCGATCATTTCAAGCCGCATGGCGTCGAGGTCGCCGCCCTTCTCGTCGTGCCGCTCGAGCCACAGCAGCGTCCGCTTGGCGGCCGTGACCGCCGGCGCCTTGCCGCCCGCGATGGCGGACGCGGCCACCTGCTTGAGCTTGGTGGCGTAGCGGACATCGTCGATCCCCTCGCGGAACCCCTCCCAGGCGATCGTGTCGATGACGCCGTCGCGCGTGGGATAGATCATGCAGATGCGGTAGCCGTAGGGATTCCAGAAGTCGAGCCAGTTCTGGCGGTGCGAGACCCAGGTGTTGTTCTTGGTGCCGTCGAACCAGGCCTTGTAGAGCATCATGCCGTGGCAGCGCCGCGAGAGGTCGGGGTTCTCCGCGCCGGGATGGGGGCTGGCGTAGCTCAACACCCGCTGTCCCATGGCGTGCCAGGGCGCGGTGTACTGGCGGTCGTAGTAGTTTCCGCCCAGGTTGACCAGATCCTCCAGGTGGCCGGCGACGTCCAGATGCCAGGCTTTCGCCTCCTGGCCGATCTTCACGCCGGCGCCATGCAGCGCGTCGAAGCCCGTGAACTGCTCGATCAGTCCGCCGCGGCTCGGCTCGCCGCGGCCCCAGAAGTAGACCTCGCGGTGCCCCAGCGTCTTCTCGACTAGGTCCAGCAGCCGGGCCGACGCCGTGATGTTCTCCTGGAAATGGCGCGCGCCCTCCTCGTCGTCGAGCTTCACGCGCGCCGAGATGTCGGCCTGCGCGGCGGCGATCAAGGGCGGGCGGAAGCCGGCCTCGCGGATCAGCTCCAGTTGCCGGGTCAGCTCGCCGCGCATCGTGTCGCTTTCCATGACCCGGGCCAGGATGATGTCGCGGAAATGGCTGTTATAGCTCAGGAGGTGGAGGCCGCTGAAGTTGAAGATGTTGTGGTCGCGCTGGTTCCGGTAGAGCACGCGCAGACGCTGCTCGGCGCGGGCGGAATCGCCGCCGAAGCTTTCGGTTTCACTCTTCAGCGTGCCCAGCCCGTCCATGGTGGTGATGAAGGGCTTCTCCAGGTCGTAGTAGGTGCGCGGGTCGGGCAGCGTGAAGGGCAGCACCTGGAGCTGGAGCGCGAAGTGACCCGCCGGCGCGCCGTCCGCCACCAGCTCGATGCGTCCCGCATAGCTGCCCGCGGCGGCGGTCTCCGGCACCTGCACCGTCACCCAGTACTGCTGCGCGCGGCCGGCCGTCAGCTTCAGCGGCAGCAGCGCGGGACTGTCCGCCACCGGCTCCCGGTGGTAGTCGAAGCGGTGCTCGCCCGCGATGCGCGAGGAGGCCGGATAGGGATAGCTCACCCAGACATACTGCGCCCCGCCCGGATAGTCCACGCGCAGGTAGTGCTCCTGCTTCTCCAGATCGACCCGGATTAGCGCGTCGTCGTTCAACAGCAGATCGGGCACCAGCTCGCGCCCCGAGGGATCGTTGAAATAACTGTTCCAGGCGGTGGCCGGCTGCCACCAGCACTTGACCAGCTTGATGTCGATCTGCTCCGCCGGGATCGTTCCGCCCGCGCCCGTCAGGGCGGTGGCCCTGACCTCGAGGCGGGCGACATCGGCCAGCGGCGCCAGCACGAACGAGACCGGCTCGAACTCGCCCTGCGCGGCGACGAGGCGGAACCGCGCGTCGAGGCGGCCGTCGGGCGGTAGCAGATCGGGCGTGCGCCGGATGGAACTCACCGCCGGCACCGCGTAGCCGAGATAGGGCGCGGCGAGCCAGGGCGAATCGGCGGGCAGGGCCGCCGCGTCCTCCGTCAGCCGACGGACCCAGTCCACGGTCTTGCGCGCCGTCTCCGCCTTCCGCGCGGCCGCCCCGGGTGGCAGGCCCCTGCCCGCCCCGAGCCCCAGCTTCACCTGCGTCAGGTAGCGTGGCAGCAGCGGATGCTTGGCGGCGGGGCGCAGCGCCTCGACCGAGGCCGTCAGCGCCTGGATCTCCCCGTCCGTCAGTCCCTGCCCCGCCGCCGGCCACGCCAGCAGCCCCGCCGCGCCCAAAGCTAATAGTATCCGTACTTTCATCTTCATGGTTCCCGGTTCACTCCTTCAGCATCCAGTCGTCCAGATACCCGGCGCGCAGCTCCGCGACGATATAGCGCAGCCGTTTCCAGCCCGGCACCGCTTCGCGGAAGAGGCGGTCGACCACGGCCGCGTCCATGTTGGTCGCGACATCGGAGAGCGCGGCGTCGAGACGCGCCACCAGCGGCGCGACGGAGGCGTGATAGAAGGCCGGATCGCCGAGCACCTCGTCCTTCCAGAAGTCGACCGGCCCGTTGGGGCGGTCGCGTTCCAACATGTACTCGCGCCGCGCGTTGAAGATGATCCGCCGCCGGATGCGGGCGAGCTGTTCCGGGGCGAGGGCGAAGCGCACCCGGCCCCATTCGAGCCGCGAGTGGACGTTGAGGCGCGAGCTCCAGGCCATGCCGCCGCCGGGCGCCCAGTCGATGGTGTCGAACTCGAGGAACTTCTCCGGGGTGTCGGGCAGCTTGTCGAACATGGCGTCCCAGCCGAAGAAGAAGGAGGCCAGGAACCCCTTGTCGTAATAGCGTGCGTCCGTCCGGTAGTTCGGGCTGTGCTCCTCGAAGCGCTGATGCGTGAGGTTGTTGTAGGTCGTCTGGTAGATCCAACCCTCCCGCGCCGAGGCGCCGAAACGCGCCCCGAACCCGCAATAAGGCTGGTTCCAGCCCGGCGCGAAAAACAGCTCGAAGGTGTGGCTCCGCCCGGCCAGCCCCGCGCCGAACGCGATTCCGTCGGGATCGGGGATGTCGAAGTAGAAGCGCACCCCGGCCTCGTCGCAGAGGATGAAGAGCTTGCCGGCCTCGGTCAGGGTTCCGGCCCCGAGCGCCGCCGCCCGCTCGCCGCCGCTGGCGATGTCGGTGGCCACGATCATTTCGAGATCGCCCTTGAAGCGGCGGTCCAGAAGCTCGGGCTTCAGTTGGTCGCGGATGCGCAGGAAGGCATCGAAGCTGTCGACCGGCTCGTCGCAGAAGGTTGCCAAGGCCTCCTTGCGCGGCTGCGCCACGAAAGACTTGTCGTAAAGCCCGTGGATGTCCAGCGTCAGGTCGTGCTTGCGGGTGTGCGAGACCAGCGAGGCCAAATCCAGGAGAAGCTGCGCCTGTTCCGCCGGCGTGAATCCGGCATGGTGCGGCGAGGCCGCGTTGACGGCGTCGATGGCCGCCTTGGCGGCGCCCGCCTTGTCGGGCAGAGGCAGCACGGCAACGGCCAGCGCCAGAAAGTGGCGGTCCCGCGGCTTCGCGTTGAGGCCGGCCTTGGTCTGTGTCAGCCAGGCGGTGATCGCCTCGGCGGCCTCGGCCTCGCGGTTCAAACCGGCCAGCGCCTTGACCTTGGGAAGCACATAGTTGCTGAGGTCTTCGGCCCACCGGCCCTTTTCCCCATAGCCGAGCATTTCCAGGACATATTTGCAGTTGCCGACACTGGGCGCCAGCTTGAAACGGTAGTGGTTGGGCACCAGATCCTTGTCGGCGTACAGCCCGGCATGTCTGGCCCGCACGGCGGCATCCTCCGGCGTGTCGCCGAGAAACAGGTGAAAGAGCTGCCGGCGCATGTCGAGAGGGGTGCTCTCGTCGTCGATCAGCTTCCGCGCCAGACTGCGGTCCTCCTGCGCCTTGGTCAGGGTGTCGGAGTGCTGCAGGAAGTACTCCTGCGCCTTTTCCGGCTCGCCGAACTCGAGATAGGCGCCGCGGATGTAGCCGACTGCACTGGCCTTTTGCGAGGGGGCCCGCTCGTTGATGGCCTCATAGGCGGCAACGGCTTTGCCAAGGTCGCCGGCCAGCTTCCAGTAGTCGCCCAGCTCCTTGCAGACGAACATCGCGTCGCGCTCGGCGAGGCCGGGCGCCTCGAACAGCGGCGTGATCAGGGCGGCGGCGCCGGGGATGTCGTCGGTGCGCAGGAGATGGGCCTTGGCGGCCTGCCCGGCGAATTCGGCGCGGGTGCGCATGTCCAGCCGGTTGTCGCCGGCGGCTTGCTGCAGCACCGCCTCGCGCCGCGCGGCGTCGCGGTCGAGATCGGCCAGCCGAAGCTGCTGCTGCACGAGGGTCTTCCTGAGCCCGGCATTGCTCCCGGCAGCCTCCGACAGCATCAGAAGCCACGCGTCAGCCTTGTCGCCCGCGGCGCCCCCCCGCTTGCGCGCGGCATGATCGATGTAGCCCTGCAGGGCCGTCACCCGATCCACCGGTGCGAACTCCCCGCCGGCGATGATCTGCTCCTGCCGCGCGACGGCGCGGGCGAAATCGCCCGCCTTCTCGGCGGTTTTGATCGCCTCCCACTGTTCCGCGGTCACGCGCGCGGGCGGCGCGGGCGGCGCGGGTTTGGCCTCCTGGGCCGCCAGCCCCGCGGCCAGCAGGAAGACTGCCAGAACAAGCGTGTTGAAGACGTGTTTCATGACCGGGCTCCTTCGGTGTCGCCGCCCGTCAAAGGCAGCAGGTCGAGTATGTGGCGGATCATTTCCTGTCGCAGTGCGGCAGGATCGTCGAGCGTGCTTTCGATGTCGGCGAAGAACTGGAGGGCGATACGGCCGCGGTTGGCGACCTTGTAGTCGGGCGAGGCGGCGGCCTTTCTGGCCAGTCTGCGGAGCAGCGTGGCGTAGCGGATGTCGTCGATCCCCTCGCGCTTGCCCTCGAACTGGAGGGTGGTGATGTGACTCCGCCCGTCGGCATAGCTATCGGCAAAAGGCTTGTAGGTGGTGCGGGCGCGGTCGTTGTAGGGGCCAAAGCCGTGGACGTTGTTCTGGATGGCGCTGAAGCCGGCCAGCCAGGGCGCCAGGCCGTACTGGCGGCGCGTGAAGCCGGGATTCTCGGTGCTGTTGTGGTTGTAGGCGTACCAGGAGACATTGGCCAGGCCGATCTCGTTCCAGCGGCGGGGCGTATCGCTGTCCTCGGGACGGGTCGCGATCATTACGTCGGAGTGGCAGTAGGCGGCCTTGCGGTAGATGCTGCCATGGCCCGCAATCTCGAGCGTGAAACCCTCCTGCTGGTAGATGTCGTACTGCTCGCGGAAGTTCTTGACCGAGGCATCGCCCGGCTCGTCGGCGTAGCCGATGGGACGCCCCTTGACCCCCAGCCCCAGGTCGTGGTACTGCTTCTTGACGCGCCGGGCCGTGTTGCGCCAGGCGTAGCGGTTGTCGCCGGCGCGGTGGCGCCAGCCGCCCGTGAAGAGGGCGATATCGAGGCGGAAGCCGAGCCGTTTGATGATCTCGAAGGCCTCCCGCGTCGTGGGCTGGTAGGGATAGCCGATGCCGAGCGAGTCGATGCCATGTCGCCGGAAATCGGCTGCGATCCGCTCGAAGCGCGCAGCCCCCATGTTGATCCCCAGCCGGCTGCCGTCGTGGCAGACGAAGTCGCGGGTGTCGTCGAAGTGGCACTTGGGCTTGGGAAGCTGGAAGGGAAGGACGCGGATCGCGACCGGGACGGTGTGCAGCACGACGTTCCCCTGCTCGACGCGCACCGCGCCGGAGTAGAGCCCCGGCGGCGTGCCGGCGGGGATGTGCGCCGTCAGGAAAAACTGCTTGAATTCGCCCTCGGAAAGCGTCACGGGCTGGATCGTTTCAGCGTCGGCGAAATGGTCGCTGTCCGGATTGAAGGTATCCTCCATCCCCTTGTAGTGGGTGATCCAGACCAGCTTGTCGTTCCCCTCCTCGTCCTTGACGCGGGCGTAGTTCTGCTCGCGTCTGGTGTCGGCCACGATCAGACCCTCGTCGTGCAGCAGCAGCTCGGGGCAGAGCTTGAGTCCCCCCTCGCACATGAAGTAGCTGTACCAGCCGTTGCCGTTCTGGTACCAGACCTTGACGACGGCCAGGTCCAGGTTCTCCGCGGGGAAGACGCGCCCCTCCCTGCTCTTGAAGGGCGTGAGTTTCAGCTCGACGCGGCCGACATCCCTGAGCGGATAAAGCAGGAACGAGCCCGGCTCGTAGGCGTCGGCGCCCGAGACGATGCCCACGGTCGCCAGCGCCCGGCCGTTGTAGGGATAGGCGTCGGGCAGGTACTGCGCGTCGCTGGTGGCCGGGACGCGGTAGTGGACCAGCGGCGACGCCGCCGGCAGGTTGGTCGCGTCGCGCGCCACCCGCGCGGCGTTGACGGCGCGCCGGATCTCCGCCGCCGTCCTGGCGCCGGCTCGCGCCGCCAGATGCGCCTTCAGCGCGGGCTGCGCCGCCGTGCGCTGCAGCTCCGGCAGTTCGCCCAGCAGGCGCGCCGTCCCGGAAGCCGGCAGAACCTCGACCTGGCCCCGCGCCGCGCCCAGCAATAGCGCCGCCGTAAGCAGCGCCGTGACAAGCCCCGTGGTGTTCATCGTTTTCCTTCTGTTCGTTCTCTTGTTTTCCTATTCCCTGCCAACCGGCGACAGCCGCAGGATCCAGTTGATCATCTCCAGGCGCAGCGCGTCGAGATCGGCCCGCTGCGCATCGACCGCATCGAGCCACGCCAGCGCTTCCGCGGCCGGCGCGCCGGCCGCGGCCGCCGCCGCGGCCAGCCGCAGGCGGGTCGCATAGCGGACATCGTCGATCCCCTCGCGGAAGCCCTCCCACTGCAGGGTGTCGATCACGCCGTCGCGGGTGGGATAGATCATCGTGATGTGATAGCCGTAGGGGCTGTGGAAATCGAGCCAGCGGTCGCCCCAGGTGTTGTTCTTGGTGCCGTCGAAATGGGCCTGGTAGCCCATCAGGCCGTGGACACGCCGCGACTTGTCGGGATCCTTCGCGCCGGGATGCGGCCCGGCGTACCAGAGAGCCCGGCCGCCGCGCGCGTGCCAGCGGCCGGTGTGCTTGCGGTCGAAGAAGGCGC
>CAZYRQ010000005.1:0-23485 GCA_964649455.1 uncultured Lentisphaerales bacterium | reverse complement strand
GCGACCATGCCATCGGCATGCTGCGCCAGACCTTCGACGCCCTGGCGCAGCGGAGTGCGGATCTGGCCCGTGAGGTGGTCGCGCAGGACGAAGCGCTCGACGAGATGCATCGGCAGACCTTCGCGACCGTCGAGCAGGGGGTCGTCGCCGGTCCGGTCGAGGTCGCGGCCCTGCTGCTCTTCCTCAGCGTTTCGCGCGACCTCGAGCGCGTCGGCGACCACGTGACCAACATCGCCGAGGATCTCATCTACCTCTTCGAAGGCGCGATCATCCGCCACGCCCACCACCTCAAGACGGAGCGTCCCTGACATGGCCGGACCGGTCATCTGGCTGACCGAGGACGACCCCGACATACGCGAGCTGCGGAAACAGGCGGCCACCGAAAGGCTTCCGATCATCATGCTGACGGCGCGGGACGAGGATACCGATGTCGTCGTCGGGTTGGAGGTGGGCGCCGACGACTACCTCACCAAACCCTTCAGCCCGCGCATCCTGCTGGCCCGCATCCGGGCCGTCCTGCGCCGCCGCCGGTCCGCGGAAACCGGCGATGGGAACGGGGTCGTCGTCCAGGGCCCCCTGCGCATTGACCGGGAGCACTTCACGGCGACGGCCGGGGGCCGACCGCTCCCCCTGACACGGAGCGAGTTCATGCTGCTGCTGCTGCTGGCCCGCCGGCCGGGCGTTGTCTTCTCGCGCGACCAGATCGTGGACGGCGTCCATGGCACGGACTACGCGGTCACCGACCGGTCCGTGGATGTGCTGGTCGTCAGCCTGAGGCGCAAGCTGGGACCTCATGAGCGGCTGATCGAAACCGTGAGGGGCGTGGGCTACCGTTTCCGCGCCGACAGGGGGCAACCATGAAGCGCAACCTCTTCTGGGCGCTGTTCGGCCCGCAGTTCATCATCCTGCTGGCCTGCATCCTGAGCCTGGCGGCCTACGCCTGGCGCGGCAACCGCCGGGCCGTCTCCGCCGGGTGGCTGCATGTCCTGGAATCGCAGGCGTCGCTGGCGGCCAGGCTCGTGCTGGACGGGAACGGCGCCCTGAAGTCCCCCGCCGACCTGGAGGCGCTCTGCGCGCAGCTCTTCCGGGAGACCGGACAGCGCGTGACCGTCGTCGCGCCGGACGGACGGGTGATGGCCGATTCCGAGGCCCGCAGCGAGTCCATGCTGCTGCACGCCGACCGCCCCGAGATCCTCGATGCCCTTCGGACGGGAACCGGCCACAGCGAGCGCTTCAGCACCACGCTGCGGCAGATGATGCACTACGTCGCCCGGCCGGTCGCCGGCCCGGCCGGCATGCCGGTGGCGGTGGTACGCGTGGCCGTCGCGCGCCAGGCGTTCGATGCGCCGTTCCGCCGCTCCATGCGTTTCTTTTCCCTGCTGCTGGCCCTGATCGTGGTCTCCTCGGTCGGGCTGAGCTACTTCTTCTCCCGCCGGGTCACACGCCCGGTCCGCGCCATGCTCGCCGGCCTGCGCCGGATAGGCGCGGGCGATCTGGCCCACCGTCTGCCGCATCCCCGCATCCACCACCTGTCGGCGCTGACCCATGCGATCAACGAGACGGGCGAGCGTCTGGAACAGCAGGTGCGCCAGCTCGCGGACGAGCGCGCCCTGCGCGAGGGCATCCTCGCCGGCATGCGCGAAGGCGTTCTCGCGCTCGACCGCGAGCGCCGCATTGTCCTGGTCAACCATGCCGCCCGGAACCTGCTGCAGCTCGGCACGCGCCCGGTCGAGGGCGAGACACTGGATCTCGCCGTACCGTGCGCCGAACTGCTGGCGCTGGTCGACGCGGCTACCACCGACCCTGCGCCGCTCGCGGCCGAAATCCGGTTCCACGGCCCCCGGCGGCAGCCGATCCAGTTCTGGGCGGGCGCCAGCCGCTGGCGCAGCGCGGACGGCAGTCATGACGGGCTGCTGCTGATCCTCAGCGACCTGACCCACCTCCGGCGGCTCGAACAGATCCGCCGCGATTTCGTCGCCAACGTCTCGCACGAGCTGCGCACCCCCGTGACCTCCATCAAGGGTTTCGCCGAGACGCTGCTCGAAACGGCGCCGGCCGACGAGGCGACACGCCGCCGCTTCCTGCAGATCATCCTCAAGCAGGCGGCGCAGATGGAGACCATCCTGTCGGACATGATGCTGCTGGCGCGGCTGGAGGACGCGGGCAGCGAACTGGCCGTCGAGCCCGTCGACGTGCGCCGGCTGATCGACCAGTCCTGCGAGCTCTGCAAATTTCGTGCCGCCGCCCGCCAGGTGACGCTGAAGCAGGAGACCCCCGCGGCCTTGACCTTCCCGGGGCATGCCCACCTGCTCGAACAGGCGCTCGTCAACCTGATCGACAACGCGATCAAGCATGGAGGCGAGGGACGTACGGTGACGGTACGGGCGGCAGCCCGGAACCAGACGCTCCGTCTCACGGTACAGGACCAGGGCCCCGGCATCGATCCGGCGCAGGGCGAACGCATCTTCGAGCGCTTCTACCGGCTCGACGCGGGCCGCAGCCGCGACCGGGGCGGGAGCGGACTGGGGCTGGCCGTCGTCAAGCACATCGTCCGTGTGCATCACGGCACGGCCAGCTTCGAGAACCTGCCGGCAGGCGGTTGCGCCTTCCACATCGACCTGCCCGTGGCCCTGCCGCCGGCAGAACCGCAGACCCGAGGCGCGCGGGCCGGCGTTCAACCGTAGCGCCCGCTGACGTAGTCCTGCGTGCGCGCGTCGCGCGGCGCCGTGAACAGACGCTCCGTCCGGCCGAACTCCACCATCTCGCCCAGCAGCATGTAGCCCGAGAAATCCGAGATCCGCGCCGCCTGCTGCATGTTGTGTGTGACGATGACGATCGTGTAGCGCGTCCGCAACTCGCGCATCAACTCCTCGATGCGCTCGGTGGCGATCGGGTCGAGGGCCGAGCAGGGCTCGTCCATCAGGATCACGTCCGGCTCCACGGCCAGCAGACGCGCCACGCAGAGTCGCTGCTGCTGGTCGAGCGGCAAACTTAGGGCCGGCTCAACGAGTTTGTCCTTGAGCTGATCCCAGAGCCAGGCCGCCTTGAGGCAGCGTTCCACGACCTCATCGAGCCTCTGGCGCCCGGCCCGTCCCGCTACGCGGAGTCCGAAGACGACATTCTCGTAGATCGAGAGCGGAAAGGGGTTCGGGCGCTGGAAGACCATGCCGACGCGCTTCCGCAGGGCGCAGACATCGGTGCCCGGGGCGTAGATGTCGCGGCCCTCCAGCAGGAGGATGCCGGCCACCCGCACACGGGGAATCAGGTCGTTCATGCGGTTCATCGCCCGCAGCAGCGTCGACTTGCCGCAGCCGGAGGGGCCGATGAGGGCGGTGATGTGCCGCGTCCGCACCTCGAGGGCGACGCGCTTCAGGGCGTGGAACT
Organism: uncultured Lentisphaerales bacterium; assembly: GCA_964649455.1. Taxonomy (GTDB): domain Bacteria; phylum Verrucomicrobiota; class Kiritimatiellia; order RFP12; family JAAYLN01; genus JAAYLN01. The sequence goes on along the minus strand of CAZYRQ010000005.1, from coordinate 20,101 downwards.
CGCCATAGTGCAGATCGAAGTCACGGACGCTGATGATGGTCTCCGCGCTCATCCGAACCTGCCTGTCACATACGCGTGGGTCTGCGGGTCGCCGGGATTCGTGAAAATCCGCTCGGTCGGCCCGCACTCCACCAGCTTGCCCATCAGGAAGAAGGCCGTCTGGTCCGCGACGCGCGCCGCCTGCCGGGTGTTGTTGGTCACGAGGATGATGGTGTACTGCTTCTTGAGGCTCTTCAGCGCGTCCTCGATCTTGGCCGTGGAGATGGGATCGAGCCCCGAACAGGGCTCGTCCAGCAGAATCACCTCCAGTTCCTCCATGGCCAGCACGCGGGCGAGGCAGAGCCGCTGCTGCTGGCCGCCGGAGAGGCGGAGGCCGGGCAGGCGCAGGCGGTCCCTGACCTCGTCCCACAGAAAGGCGGCGGTCAGGCTCCGTTCCACGATCTCGTCCAGCCGCGCCTTCGCGCGGATACCCGACAGGCGCGGGCTATAGACCACGTTCTCGTAGATGCTGACCGGCAGCGCCACCGGCAGGGCGAAGAGCATTCCCACGCGCTTGCGGAGGGCCACGAGATCCATGTCCGGCGCATAGATGTCCTGCCCGTCGAGCAGGACGAATCCCTCCTCGCGGATCTCGGGCGTCAGAGCGTTGAGGCGGTTGAGCGCGCGCAGGAAGGTGGTCTTGCCCGAGCCCGCGGGCCCGATGATCCCCATGATCCGGTTGGCGGGAACATCCAGCGAGAGCCGCTTCAACGCGGTCTCGCGGCCGTAATGGACGCTGAAATCCCGGACGCTGAGCTTGTTGACGGCGGCCTGATCCATCAGCTCCTCCTGACCATGACACGATGGAGAATGCCGTACGCCGCCAGGTTGACCAGCAGGATGGTGATGATGAGCACGGCCGCCGTGGCATAGGCCTTCTCCGTGGAGACGCCTTCCCGGGCGAGGATGTAGAAATGGACGGACATCGTCCGCACCGAGTCGAAGGCCGTCAGCGGCATCCGCAGCGAGGAGCCGGCGGTGAAGATCACGGCGGCCGTCTCGCCGACGCAGCGCCCGATGCCCAGCATCACGCCCGTGACGATGCCGGGCAGCGCGTTGGGCAGGACCACCTTAAGCACGGTCTCCCAGCGGGTGGCGCCGAGCGAGTAGCTGACCTCCCGGTAGCTGCGCGGCACGGCGCGGATCGCCTCCTCGGAGGTCCGGATGATCGTCGGCAGAATCATGATCGCCAGCGTCAGGGCGCCCGACAGCAGGGACCAGCCCATCCGAAGCATGACCACGAAGAAGATGAAGCCGAAGAGGCCGAAGATGATCGAGGGAATGCCCGCCAGACAGTCGGTGCCGAAGCGCAGCGCCCGCGTGAAGCGCGTCTCGCGCGTGTATTCCGAGAGATAGATGGCGGTGCCCGCGCCGAGCGGCAGCGCAAGGGCAATCGCGCCAAGGGGCAGCAGCACGCTCCCCGCCAGCGTCGGCAGGATCCCGCCCTCCCGGCCCATGTCCCTCGGCTTGTCGGTCAGGAAGGTCCACGTGACCGAGGGCAGACCCTTGGCGAGCACGAAGGCGATGATGAAGAGCAGCACGGCCAGCGTGAAGAGCGTCGCGGCGCCCAGCAGGGCGACGGCCAGGATCTGCGCGGTCCGCGGCGGCACCCTCACCGTTGGCCTCCCCGGCCCTTGATCACGGAGAGGGCCACCCCGTTGAGGATCATGATGACCACGAAGAGCACCACGCCGGTGGCGAAGAGGGCTTCGCGGGCCAGCCCGGTGGCGTTGGACATCTCGAGCGCGATGTTGGCCGTCAGCGTCCGTACCGGATCCGTGACTGCCCGGGGAATCTTGACGGTGTTGCCGGCCACCATGATCACGGCCATTGTTTCCCCGAGCGCGCGGCCCATGGCGAGAATGATGCTCGCGAGAATGCCCGAGCGGGCCGCCTTGAGCGTGACCCGGTAGACGCTCTGCCAGCGAGTGGCCCCCAAAGCCAGCGCGCCCTCGCGGTAGGCCGGCGGCACCGCCGCGAGGGCGTCGGTCGAGATGCTGATGATCGTCGGCAGGATCATGATGCCGAGGATCACGGCCGCAGCCAGGAACGAGAGTCCCGGCCCGCCCAGATGCACGCGGATCAGGGGGGCCAACACCATCACCCCCAGAAAACCGAACACCACCGAGGGAATGCCGGCCAGCAGCTCAATGGCCGGCTTGATCACCCGCGTGACGGGAACGGGAAGAAACTCGTTCATGACGATGGCACCGGCAATCCCCAGAGGAACGCCGATAAGCATGGCGCCGAGAGTGACGCCGAGGGAGGCGACGATCATCGCGGCAATGCCGAACTGGCCGACTGCGGGATTCCACACCGGACTGAAGAGAAAATCGCCGAGGCCGATCTTCAGCATGAACGGCAGCCCCTCCCTGAAGATAAAGAGCGCGATCAGCAGCAGGCTGGCGAGTGCCGAGAACGCCACCACCGAGAGCAGACCGCCGGCAAGTCGTTCCGCGTTGATCTTCATGCGGGGGTTCCTGGCGGCGTCGCGCGCCTCACCGCGCCCGGATCAGTCCGCTTCCGGCCAGCATCGCCTGGGCGGGAGGCGAGAGCAGGTAGTCCAGGAAAGCCTGTCCGGCGGGCGAGAGCGTGTCGCGGTGGACGAGGAAGATCGGGCGCACGAGGGCGTAGCGCCCGGCGAGGATATCCGCCTCGGTGCCGGAGGCCCCGTCGATGGTCACGGGCTTGATGCGGCTGTTGACCAGGCCATGGGAGAGATAGCCGACCGCATGCGCATCGTTGGCCACCGTCTCGCGGATGGTGCCGTTCGAGTCCTGGATCAGCGCGTCCCCGCTCAGGGCCACGCCGCCGATGATCTCCTCGAAGGAGCTGCGCGTGCCCGAACCGGCCTCGCGCGAAACCACGGCCACCGCGTGATCCGCGCCGCCGACCTCGCGCCAGTTCCGCAGCGTCCCGCTGAACAGCCCCCGTACCTGCGCCAGCGTGAGGTTCGTGACAGGATTGTCTGGATGCACGACCACCACGATCCCGTCGCGGGCGACGATCACATGCCGCAGGCCATCGGCCTCCGGCGGCAGGTTGACGAGGTCGGCCATGCCGATCTGTGCCGTGCCCGAGAGTGCCGACTGGATCCCGAGCGCGGAACCGCCGCCCTGGATGGTCACCACCACCCCAGGGGTGCGGTTCATGTACTCGTCCGCCAGTTTTTCCGCGAAGGGCTGGAAGGCCGTCGAGCCGGCCAGAGTCAGGTTTTCGCGCGGACGTCCGCAACCCGCCACCAGTCCGGCCGTTAGGAATGCGGCGAGAAGACTGCGAAGAAACGGAAAACCGAAGAACGGGAGCCGCAGTTGTAAGGCGTTCGTTTGCATGCGAACATTATGCACGGCCCGCCCCCCCGAAACAATGGCTCTGGTGTTAGATTTCTGTTAGTTTTTCGTTAGGCTGCGGCAAGACTCCGGATTCATCCCCAGAAGGCATCTGACGAAGAGCGCAAGACTGCCCCATGCGTCGCTCACGGCGCGTCCGCCGGCACCGCGACGGCCACGCCCAGGTGGCGGCCTAGTTCATCCAGGCGATCCACGGCTAGTTCCCACGTCTCGTCGCCGGCCCTACCGAAGCCATAGCGGCAGAAGCAGCGCTGCAGTCCGGCGCGGCGCCCGGCCTCCAGATCGGTGCGGTGGTCGCCAGCGATCCAGGCCGGACCGTTCCGATCCCAGCCCGACCGCCGGATCGCCAGCTCGACGGCGGCCGGATCCGGCTTGAGGGGTGCCCCGGGTTCGGCGCCAATCACCGCATTGAAGAAGGAGAGCACACCAAGTCCCCCCAGAATCGGGCGTGCCGCCTCGGTGTTCTTATTGGTCAGCAGGGCCTGGCGCCAGCCCGCCGCCTGCAGGGCAGCTAGCGTCGCGGCCACCCCGGGGTAGAGGCGGGTCTCCCGCAGCAGGCCCGACGCGTAGGCCGCGCGCAGCCGATCCACGCGCTCCTCTAGCGGGGCGTCGATGTCGTCCATGGTGCGCATGACCAGCGAGCGCTGGCCCTCGCCCACGCAGTTGACCACGTACTCCTGCGTCAGGGGCGCGGCACCGTATGCCGCGCGCACCGCGTTGACGGCCGCAGCCAGATCGGCGCGCGAGTCGATCAGCGTGCCGTCGAGATCGTAGAGAATCAGCCCGCGACTTCTCACTTTATCCGGGTCTCCAGACCGGCTATACTTAACTTTAGCGCCAGAGGCTCCGCAGGCGCCTGATCAGCAGCCAGATGGCGAATCGCAGGCGGCCGAGGAGGCCGACCCGCAGTCGACCGGTGAAGTCAGGTCGCATGTAGGAACGATCAATCAGCCCCATCCGTCACTCCCCAAACCAGTCTCAACCGTGAAAACCGAACACCCGTCGGCGCGTCCGACGCGCAATCCCCAAGGATCCCGTCGGCACGGGCGTGCATCATACCCTGACGGAGCGCCCGCGTCAAATCGACAGCGGCCCTCCCCGGCAATTCCCGGTCGGTCAGAGGCCGGACGACACGGAGGTCGTCCCTCCAGTCCCTTTGACAGGGAGGGTCGGGCTCCGTCCCGACCGGATATGAAGACCAAAAATAGAAGTGCCGATGCCTCCCCCACCCCGCGGCTCACCGTGTCCAAGGAGTCCAGCACGGACAGCGGCGGCGAGGCCACCCTGCGCCTGCAACTGGTGCTAGCGCAGGCGGGCATCGCCTCGCGCCGCCGCGCTGCGGAGATGATCCGCGCCGGACGCGTGCGCGTCAATGCCAAGGTAATTCGGGAACCCGGCCACCCGGTCGTCCTGGGCCGGGATCAGGTCAACTTCGACAACCAGCCCCTTCCGAACCCTGGCCGGCGGCGCACCCTCCTGATGAACAAGCCCATCGGACTGCTCTGCAGTGCGGACGGAGCGCAGGGCAAGACGGTCTGCGACCTGATCGTGAGCGTGCCCGGGCGACTCGTACCGGTCGGGCGGCTCGACCGCGACAGCGGCGGCCTGCTGCTGCTCTCGAACGACGGCGCCCTCATCGCGCACCTGACGCACCCGCGCTACGGGCACCGCAAGATCTACCGCGTCGAGGTCGCCGGCCCCTGCAACGCCGCCACGCTCGCCCGTCTGCGCGCGCCCATGGAGATCGACGGCTACACCCTGCGGCCGGTGCAGGTCACGCTGCTGCGCAAGCAGGGCGGACACACCTGGCTGCGGTTCGTCCTGCACGAGGGGCGCAACCGCCAGATCCGCAAGATGTGCGCGCAGGTGGGGCTTAATATCATCAGCCTGGTGCGCATCGCGATCGACAACCTCCAGCTCCCCGAAGATCTGGCACCCGGCCAGTGGCGCGAACTCTCCGCCCAGGAGATCAAGTCCCTCATGACCCGGCAGGAACCCGCGGGGGACACCCGCGCCGACGCCCCGCGCGGGCAGCCGTGACCGAGGATTCATGGATTAAAATGCTAGTCATTTCGCCATTTGAAGGCAGAACTCCGACGCGACGGTTCACCGGCACAGACCTACCCAAGACGCTTGCAAAACCTCCTGCAGAACCTGGTCGGAACAGAGCTTGACCCTCCAGAGCCGCCAGCGCCGGTGGCTCTCTGGGCTGGGGACTCGCTCAGACGCATGGCCGCGAACGGCAAGGCCGGCACGTACTGGAGTCCGCCGTCCCCGGCGGCTGCTTTCCAGCCTTGCCGCGCGGATACTGCGGGCGCCATTGTGGTGGGGCGACGGCGTCTCGCCCAGCCGCAGTGTGGGGGTGTGGGCGTATGGGGCGTGGTCGATAGAAGAGATTGAATCGATGGAATCGAGAGAACCCATTCCCTCGACCACCCACCACTCACTACTCACCACTCACTACTCACCACTCACCACTCACTACTCAACCCGCGAGCCGGGAGAGCGCGGGGGGACGGCGCAGGGTGCGGCGGGCGGCGGCCAGGGTGGTGATGACGCCGATGGCCACATAGCCCAGCAGCAGCAGTGCCAGCGAACCCCACGGCACCTCCTGCGACAGCTTGACCACCGCGGGGACCAGCAAGAGCAGGGCCGGCACCGCGCCCACCAGCAGACCCAGCGCCAGCAACCCCATCTGTTCGGCCAGCAGATAGCGCACCAGGCGCTGGCGCGAAAGGCCCAGCGCGTGCAGAAGCGCCAGCTCGGCCCACCGGGCCTCCACGTTACGCAGCAGCAGAATCGCCAGCCCCGTCACACCCAACAGCGCGCCCAGACCACCCAGCACCAGAAACATGTCGAGATAGCTGTTCTCCATCGCGCCCAGCGCGCGCAGGCGCTCCGCGCTGCTCTCGATCTCCCACCCCTGCCGGAGCAGTCCCGCAGGCCGCGTGCCGGATTCCGTGCCCACCAGCCACAGGCGGGAACCGGAGCGTTCTGGAAAGGCCGCCGCAAAGCGCCGCTCGTCGATCAGCAACCGCCCCTGCAGCACGCCGACCCGCTGCGGCAGGGTGCCGACGATGCGGACACGCAGACGCCCCCCCTGCCCCGCCGGATACTCGTAGACTGTTCCCGTCCGCACTCCTGCTTGCGCTCCCAACCCGTACTGCAACGTCGTCTTGTCGCCGGCCAGCGCCGGCACCGTACCGTCACCCAGGGGTTCCGACAACCGGCGCCACCCGACGGTGCCGAACGTGCCCAGCGTATCGAGCGTCTCCAGCGGCACACCCAGAAGCTCGGGCACCTGCGCGCGGGGCAGGCTGAGGCACTCGGCACCGTCCCCTTTCCTCACCCGCATGCCGACCACCGTGGCGCCCGGCCAGTAGGCCCGTAGCGCCGCTGCGCCGTCCGCGACGGTCAGCGCGGCGGGCGACTCCGCCAGCCAGCGAAATCCGCCTGCGCCGCCCGTGGCGGCTTCCGCGCGTGCCGCCGGATCGTGCTTCATCGCCAGGATGGCGATCGGCAGAAAGAGCCCCGTGGCAAGCAGCGCCGCGACCAGCAGGCTGCGCCCCGGCTCGCGCCCGAGATTCAGCAGCGCGGCGGCGTAGAGTTCCACCCCGTCGCCAGGACGGAGCCGGCGCCAGAGTCGTCCTCGCGGAGCCTCGCCGCGCACCAGCGCGACGACCGGCTCGCGCACACGCCGCCGCAGGAGCCCCGCCAGCATCAGGAGCGCGAGGCCACCCACCGCACCGGCGGCGAGCAGCCAGGACGCCACATCGAAGATGGGCCAGACGCGCGTGTCGGCGACCGCCGCGCTCCAGGCCCGGTTGAGGCTCCAGACCAGCCCGCGCGACAGCAGCCCCCCGCCGAGTCCGCCCGCCAGGCTGGCGGGCACGAGAATCAGCGCCGCCTCCGCCAGCAGCACGCGCCGGATGCGGACGGCCGTCATCCCGCACGCTTTCAGCAGGCCGATCTCGCCGCGCCGCCGGTCGAAGGCCAGTTGCGCCAGCAGCAGCGTCAGCAGCAGCGCCGCCGCCATCATGCAGAAGCTCATGCCGACGAAGAGCTGGCGGAAATCGGTCGTCTGCGCCACCGCCTGCACCCCCGCAGCCGCCAGGGGCACAATCTCGAACCCCAGGCTGGCGGGATCCACCTGGGCCAGGACGCCCCAGACCGGCCCGCTGGTCACGCCGCCCACCGTGCCGTCGAACCGCGCCGCCATCGTATCCCCAAGATGCGAGCCGAAGCAGGCGCGCCCCGCCGCATGCGTCATATAGAGCTTCGGGGTGGCGCCGAAAGCGCGCCAGTAGGACTCGTTGTCCGCATCCCGCAACGCCTCGTCGTCCATGGGCAGGCCGATATCCCAATCGGCGCAGCTCTCGACATCGCTCAGCCCGGGAAAGTCCGGCATGGCCACGCGCTCGCCCGTCAGACGCTCCTGGGGCACGATCCCCCGCACCGTAAAGAGCCGCTGTGTGGCGACGAGCGCACCCGCGGTGTCCAGGCGACGCCAGTGCAGGCGGAGCGTCTCGCCGACGCCCATCCCCAGCCGTTCAGCCAGCCACCCGGAGATCACCACCTCGTCGTCGCCCATTCCCGGCGGAACCGGCCCGGCCGCCGCGCCCGCGTCCGGCGTCAGAGCCGCGATGAAGCCGTAGGGCGTCTGGCGCGTCCCCGCAGCATTCTCGAAGCGGTCGGCCAGATGGTAGTTCGCCAGCACCGGCGGGGAATCCATCCGTTGCAGCGCCTCGGCCTGCGAAGCCGGAAAGTAGAGACGCGCATGGGTCAGCCGGGCGAAGCCCGTGTGCTGCGTGATTGCCAGGCCGCTGTCCTCCGGACGCCAGGCGCGCCGGAGCGCCTGGCGAAGGTCGTCAGGATCCGCGTCCGAGACCCAGAGGTTGGCCATGCCGTCCGACCCCGCCAAGCGTGCCAGCGCGGCATGATCGAGGAAGAGATTGCGGGGGGCGCGCTGCGTGACGCGCAGGTCGAAGCGTCCGAGCGCGTCGTCCGCGACTTCCCCGGCGGCTCGGAAGCGCAGGCGCGCCTCGCGGTCGTCCGCCGCCGCGCCCAGCGGCAGCTCGACGGGCACTGGACTGGGACGCGTCACCACGAGCTGGGGTTGCGCCCACGGAGGGGAAGCAGTAACGCAGAGACGCAGAGGCGCAGAGGGAGACGCCGTCGCCGGCACGCGTGCGAGCCAATCCGCGGTCAGGCGGCGGCTCAGGAAGGCATCCTCCGGCCCCGGGTGGAAGGCCATTGGGCGGCCGGTCACCAGCCGGAAGAAGCGCGCGTCGACACCGAGGCACTGCACGCCCGGAATGAACACGGGCTCTCCATCCGGTTGCGGCACGCGCACGACGCCGGGGAGCTGCAGCAGTGGGGCCACGGCACCGCCACCGGCGGACTTCAGACGGTCGGCGAGCGTGGCGGGCGCCAGCGCTCCCTCGAGCGCGACGGCCGACCGTATGCTCCCGAGCCGTTCCGAGGCGAGGCGCGCAAGGCTCTGTTCCATCGCGCGCCCCGTCAGCAGGGCACTGGCCAGGATCGCCGCCGCGAGCGCGGCGCCCCCCGCCAGGCAGAGGTGCTGGCGTCCGTGGTGCCGCAACGCGCGGACGAGCCAGATCCCCGTGTTCATGGCGGCGCCAGCCGACCCTCCCGCAGTCTCATGGTTCGCGACATACGGGCGGCGATTTCGGGGGCGTGGGTCGCGACCACGAGGGTTGTCCGCTGCTCCCGCTGGAGTTCGCAGAGCAGATCCGCCAACTGGCCGGCCACCGCCGCATCCACCGAGCCGGTCGGTTCGTCCGCCAGCAGCAGATCCGGCTGGAGCAGCAGGGCGCGCGCCAGCGCCACGCGCTGGCATTCGCCGCCCGAGAGCTGGGAGGGGCGGTGATGCAGGCGCGCGCCCAGTCCGACACGGTCGAGCAGGCGCCGCGCCGCCTCGCGATAGGGCGCAACGGAGCCGATGGCCCAGGCGGCCGTCAGGACATTCTCGATCGCCGTCAGTTGCGGCAGCAGCAGGGCCTGCTGGAAGACGAATCCGATGCGGCGCCCGCGCAGCGCCTCGCGCGCCGGTTCCGGAAGGGCGCCCAGTTCCTGGTCGTCCAGCCACACCTCGCCGCCATCCGGCCGGTCGAGCGCGCCGAGGATCTCCAGCAGCGTGGATTTGCCGGATCCGGAGGGGCCCACCAGCGCCAGCGAGCCACCGGCCGGCACGGAGAGATCGATGCCGCGGAGCACCTCGATGCGCACCCCGCCATCCGTGGCGAAGCTCCGTGTCACCCCCCGCGCCTCGATCAGACTGCCCATGGGCGGAACTCCCGGCGGCGCCTCATGCCGTGGCGCGCACGCGCGCGACGAACCGCGCCATGCGCGCCATGGCCTCGCGGATCTGCTCGATGTCCGTGGCGTAGGCGCAGCGCACAAAACCCTCGCCGCAGGCGCCGAAGGCGTTGCCCGGCACGCAGGCCACCGACTCCTCGTCGAGAAAGCGCATGGCGAAATCCCGGGAGGAGAGCCCGGTGCTGCGGATCGACGGGAAGGCGTAGAAGGCGCCCTGGGGCACGTAGCAGTCGAGGCCCATCTCCGCGAAGGCGGCGCACATCAGGTTGCGCCGGTCGCGGTACGAGTCGCGCATGGCGGCGATATCGTCCCACCCGTTGTCGAGGGCCTCGACGCCGGCCTTCTGGCTGACGACGGGCGCGCACATCATGCCGAACTGGTGCACCTTCATCATGGCCTCGATCAGTTCCGCCGGCGCGCAGACGAAACCCAGACGGAAACCGGTCATGGCCCAGGCCTTGGAGAAGCCGCCGAGGAAGATGGTGCGCTCGCGCAGGCCCGGAAGCTGGGCCACCGACACGCGCGCGGCCTCGTAGGTCAGCTCGGAATAGACCTCGTCCGTCAACAGCAGCAGGTCGTGGCGTGTGACGAAGTCGGCGATCATCGCGGCGCGCGCCGCATCCAGTACGGCCCCGGTGGGGTTGCAGGGGAAGTTGATCAGCAGGGCGCGCGTGCGCGGCGTGACGCTGGCCTCCAGCGCCTCGAGCGTCAGGCTGAATTCGTCCACGGCGCGTGTCTCGATCGGCACCGGCACCCCGTGCGCCATGCGGATGAGCGGGGCGTAGGCCACGAAGCAGGGTTCGTGGTAGAGCACCTCGTCGCCGGGCGAGACGGTCGCCCGGATGGCCAGGTCGAGCCCTTCGCTCACGCCGACGGTGATCAGGGTTTCGGTCTGCCAGTCGTAGGCGAGCCCGCCGTAGGAGCGCCGGAGATAGCGGCAGACCGCCTTGCGCAGCTCGCCGAGGCCCAGGTTGGCGGTGTAGCGCGTCGCGCCTTTCTCGATGGCCGCGATGGCCGTCTCGCGGATGTGCCAGGGCGTGACGAAATCGGGCTCGCCGATGCCGAGGCTGATGATGTCGCTGCGCGTGGCGACGATGTCGAAGAAATCGCGGATGCCGGAGCGCGGCAGGCGGCGGACATGCTCCGCGACGAAATCAGGGCGTGACTTGGAGTCGTTCATCGTGGTTCCATTGTTCCAGCATGACGCCCTGGTCCTTGTAGGTCTTCAGCATGAAATGCGTCGCGGTGGAGAGCACGCCCTCCATGTTGGCCAGCTTCGAGCTGACGAACCGGGCCACCTCCTGGAGATTGCGTCCCCGGACGAAGAGGAGCAGGTCGTAGCCGCCCGACATCAGGAACATCGACTCGACCTCGTCGAAGCGCCCGATACGGTTGGCGAGGCGGTCGAAACCCCCGTCCTGCGCCGGTCGGATGCGCAGCTCGATCACGGCGCGCACGCTGTCGTCGTCCAACCGTTCGGTGTTGATCAGCGCCTGGTAGCCGCGGATGATGCCGCGCTTTTCGTAGTCGCTCAGGCGCGCCTCGACGTCCGCCTCCCGCTCGCCGAGCTGTTTGGCCAGGCTCTCAACCGGCGTGCGCGCGTTGGCTTTCAGCAATTCAAGAAGACGTTCCATCGTTCTGCTCCTCGTCCCTGCGGGTTCATCCCCGGTTCAACTCGCGGCTGCGCCGGGCCGCCGCCCGGAGGGTGCGGTCCAGGGCGCGGGCGACGCCCGACTTCTCCAGCACGGCCATGCCGGCCGCCGTCGTGCCCTTGGGCGAGCAGACCGCCTGGATGAAGGCGTCCGGATCCTGTCGGCGTTCGCGGAGGGTCCGGGCCGTGCCCAGCATGGTCTGGTTGGCCAGCAGGCGGGCGGCCCCGGCGGGCAGTCCCAGCGCCTCGGCCGCGCGGGCCATCGCCTGCATGAGGTAGGCGAAGAAGGCGGGGCCGGAACCGCTGAGCGCCGTGACCGCGTCGAAATGCCGTTCGTCGAGCTCCAGCACCTCGCCGCAGCCCGCCAGCAGCCGGGCGACGAGTCGGCGGTCGGCCGCGCGCGCGGTGGCCCCCGGCGTGAAGACGCTCATGCCGGCGCCGACGGCGACGTTCAGGTTCGGCATGACCCGCACGACGCGGGCGCGTCCGCCGACGAGCGCCTGCAGGCGCGCGAGGCTCTTGCCTGCGGCGATGGAGATCAGCAGGTGACGGCGGGTCAGCGCGGGCGCCAGCGACTCCAGCGCCGGGTCGAGATCCTGCGGCTTGACCGCGAGGAACAGGGTCGCGCAGGCGGCCGGCAAGTCGCGCGGATCGGCGACGACCTTCACCCCGTAGCGGCGCCGGATCTGCGCGCGGCGGTCGGCGGCCGCGTCGCAGGCAACCAGTTGCGACGGCGGCAGACCGGCCGTGCGTATGAGCGAGCCGAGGATGGCCTCGCCCATCTTGCCGACCCCCAGAAATCCGATGGCATCCATGATGCGCTCCGGTGCGGTCAATAGCCGCGGCTGGCCAGCTTGGTCTGCAGTTCGATCTGGAAGGCCTGGACATCCTCGGGCGAGGGACGGTAGCCGGGCTTGCTGACGGACGAGAGGCCGAGGCGCCCCATCTGGTCGAGCATCCACTTGGCGGTCACGCCATCCGAGAAGGTCACGGTACCGCTGGCGAGGGCGCCGGCCTGGACCACCCGGTCGGTCGACACGCTGACGCCGCCCGCGGGCGCGTCCGCCGCCGACTCCATCTCGCCGTCGGGCAGCGGTTCGTCGGCGTCGTCCGCCACTCCCGCGGGAGGCGCGGCGACCGGTTTGGGCTGCGGCTTGTCCTTCACGGACGCGCCGAGTTCAAGCACCATCAGACGCACATCCATGTAGGTCATCGCGACCTGGTGTTCCTCGCGGAGCCGCTTCTGCACATCCGAGAGGCTGGCGCCCTCGGCCAGCCACTGGCGGACATCCTGTTTCTGCTGTTCAGTGAGAACCATGGCATTCCTTTCAAATCCGCAATCATCATCCCACAGCCACTCTCCATCGTCAAGATCGGCGTCCGCACTCGGTTTAACGGTTGACCACAGCGGGCGCGCGGAAGAGCATGATGAAGTGGGTCACTCTGGGTCCTCTGGGTCACTCTGGGTCACCCTCTGGGTCACCCTGGGTCACCCTGGAAAAGCAGGCCTATACATCGCGATACGCATCTAGTATAATCCGGAATGTGAACAAGCGGTTGCCGTGGTTTTCTGTCGCGTATATGCGCCGCCGCCGGGGCCAGGCCATGATCGAATACATGATCGTGGCCGTGATGCTGATGGCCCTCGTGGCGGTCTTCGCCCTCCTGCTGTACGCTCTGCGTCAGCAGTCGGGACGCGTCCTGGAACTGGTGGCCTCCGAATATCCATGAGGGTGCCGCCACCGGCATCCGCGGGCCACCGGCCCGGAAGGGAGAGCATGAGCATTCGCAGCAAGGGACGACGCGGACAGACCATGGTCGAGTACATCATCATTGTTGTGCTCGTCGCCATCACGCTTCTGGTGCTGTTCGGCAAGCTCAGCAAGGCCACCGGCAAGAAGGTGGCGGGCGCCACCTCCGCGCTCGACGAGGAGGTCGGCGGCGAGGCGGCCGATCTGGCGGGCGAGGAGCCGGCGGACAAGCTTAAGCAGCTCGACGAGAGCGGCAACTTCAATTGACACCGGCGCGGCCCGCGGTCGATCGGTTCCGCGGGCGCGGGCCGGCGACAGCGGTTCGAAGGCGCGACGGTGAAACGCCAGTGGCAAGAATTGTCCTGCCGCCTGCCGGTCGGACGTACACCGGGGCCGCTTCAGGCCCCGGTCGGTTGCGTCTGCCGGCGACCCGCGCCGGCGCGGACGCGGCGGGCCGGACAGGCCATGATCGAGTCCCTCGTCATGATGCTGGTCATTTGCCTGCTCTTCTTCGGGCTCTTCCAGTTGGCGCATGGATTCGCCAACCGCGAGATTCTGCGCCATGCCGCCGCCCGTGCCGCCCGCGCGCGCACGGTGGGCTTCAACCACTGGATGGTCACCAAGGTCATGCGCGCGGCCGCCATTCCGAATGCCGGCCGCATGCTGCAACCCCAGGAGACCTTCGCGGATACATCGTTGAGGAACGCCGTCGCCACCCTCGGCCCCGGCGCGCTCTGGGACTGGTCGCTCGCCACCACACCGGACGCGGCCCGCGCCACCTTCGAACGCGCCCGCATACCCGACTACCTCGCCAGCGAGAACGCCGCGCGCGCGTCCTACATCCTCGACTATGAACGCTGGGACGACATCGATGGCAGCGGCCTCGGCGGCGGCGCCGGCGGCACGCTGGGGAACTGGATGCGGATCCGGCTGGAACAGGATTATCCGCTCTCGATCATGGTGCGCGGGCTCTACGACTGGGTGGGCGCGCTGACCCCGCCGCTCGACACGGGCACGCTGACCCTGCGCGGCGACTACGAGATCGAGGGCCACTACCCGCTCTACCTCGACGACCGGGGACTCTGAGACACCACATGCGCATCAGGCTTGACAACCCGAGGAGCCGGCGGCGCCGGGGCGGCCAGACGATCGTCTTCCTGCTGATGGCCCTGACGGTGCTCGTCTTCATCTTCCTCTGGAATGTCGATCTGCACCGCATCGTCGCCGCCAAGTCGCTCTCGCAAAACGCCGGCGATGCCGCCGCCCTTGCCGCCGCCCGTTGGCAGGGTGCCACGCTTAACCTCGTCGGCGAGCTCAACCTCATGCACGCCCTGGCCCTCAGCGTGCAAGACGCCGCCGCCGTCGACGCCATCACGAACCTGCAGGCGCGCCTCTGCTTCACCGGCCCCCTCACGGCCCTGATCGCGGCGCAGGTCGCGGCCAAGAACAACCGCATCTATGCCCGCGAGGAGTTCACCCAATTGCTGCGGGAGCATGCCGACGAGGTCGCGAGCTACGACGAGATCGTGGCGAACGCCCCGCTCTTCCCCGAACCCTACCCCGGCGCCTGGGACGCGTACGCGGCCATGCTCTCCGCTATCGCCGCCGACGGCCTGGCCGCGGCCCCGGACAATGCGCGTTTTTTCGGCGATGCCTCCGGCAGCCATATCCTGCGCGACCCCGCCTTCTACGATGCGGTGGCCGGCCGCATCTGGTGCTGGTTCTTCCTGCACCACGCCACCAGCCAGAACCCCCCGCGAACGATCCTCGACGACTTCACCAACTACACCTGGTGGCCCCCGCTGCCGCCACCCAGCCCGCCCACCTTCGAAAATGCGGAGATCTTCGGCCTCGGCCTGGTGTCGCACACGGTCGCGCTCGAACGTCTGGTGGACCGCGAGGCCCTGCCCGCCGGTGCGGCCCAGCAGCAGATCGACTTCACCGGCTATCTTGAAACCAATGTCATGCCGGTCGTCGGGACCTGGTACTTCTTCCATCCGTCATTCTGGGCGTCGTGGGACATCATGCATCCCGACGGCCCCGAAACCTTTCCGGTCGTCGGGGATGTCAAGCCCGAATACGACTACACCGGCGCCGACGCGGTGATCCGGCTCTACGCCGCAGCGGCACGGCTGACACCGCCCGCCTCCAGCAGCGGCACGCCGCACGACGACATTCTCTGGACTGCGGCGGCCAAGCCGTTCGGCTACCTGGAGGGCGACGACGACGATCTGCGCCTGCGCCCCGATGCCTATGGCATCGTCCTGCCCGCCTTCCGCGACGTGCGTCTGATACCCGTCGATGCCGCGTCCGGCGGCGCCAGCGGCGCCTTCGACATTCCCTGGCGGCGCCACATCGACGAGCACCTGCCGATCTATACCGCGAGCGGGACTCTCGACGACGCCTGCCGCTACTGCCGCCTGATCGGCACCTTCGAAGATGCCGCCTTCCGCCAGCCGGGCATCGACTGGCTGCTGGTCAACAGCGATCTCTGCACCCTCCCGCCACCCGGCGGCGGTGGCGGCGGTGGCGGCGGCACGCGGAGGGGGCACTGATGCACGTGCCGCCCCCCATCCGTGTTCCGTTCCCGACGGCGACGCCCCGCCGTCCGCGCACCGGCCAGGCCATGATCGAGTTTGTCGTGGCCATCCTGCTCGTGGTGATCATCATGGCCGGCCTGCTCCAGTTCGTCGAGATCGCGGGCATCAAGGGACTCCTGCTGGGCGCCATCCGGCGCGAGGCCGGCGAACTGGCCCTCGGCCAGCGCACCGTGCTTGGCGCGGCGCCGGACTACATTCTCGACTGGAAGCCAGGCGCGGACGCCATCCGGCACACCGCCGACGACACCTTTGACAGCGGCATCGCGGGCAACACGCTGCAGGCGGCGGTGATCGACCAGTCGGTCGCGGCTCCCGCCGACTGGTCGTACCTCGACGACGCGCACAACACCGCCATTCCCAACCTGCACATCAGCGGGCAACCTGCGGGCGCGCTGGGCTTCATCCAGGCCGACCTCGATGAGGAGGTCACGCTCCTGCCGGCCATGCGCGACTGGCTGATCGGCAAGGAGAGCATCACCGTCGGCACCGAACTCTGGTTTCCCCGCCTGCGGCTGGAGGGCTTCGACTGATGCGTCCGCGCCTCTGGATGCTGTCGTGCCTGCTGCTCGCCGTCGCCGCGCGCAGCGAGGCAGCCTTCTTCATGCGGTTACGCGACTCCGACCGTCGACAGATCGAGGCCCTCGGCGGCCGCCCCATCTACCAGGCGACGGCGCGCTTCAACGGTGCCCCGGCCGCCCTGCATGTGTTCGGCTTCGGCTCCGCTGCGGCCGATGTCGCGGACGAACTCCGCCGCCTCTGGCAGATGCCGGCCCCCGCGACGCCGGGTCCCGCGTGGCTGACCCGCGTCCGCGATGGCAAGACCAGCCACTTGCTGATTCTCCCCGGGGTTCGGCTTTCCGATGCCACGGTCTGGCTGATCGAGCCGCAGAGCGACGGGCCGGTTCCGCAGGGAGCCGCCATTCCCGAGCCGCCCACCGCCAACCCCTACCCTGCCGGCGAGCTGCGCGGCTGGATCGCCAACGACCAGACCCGCTCGCTCTTGATCCTCTACCGCACGCCGGAGGCTTCTCCGGCGGTTCTGGCTGGCGTGACGGCCAACCTGGCGGCGGCGGGCTGGCAGGAGCAGACGCGCTCCGACGCGCTCGCCCTGATGGCGCGCGAGGGGCGTGCCGCACTGGCCTGCGCGACCGTCTGCCCCGGAACCGGCCAGACGCAGCTCGCCGTCTTCCTGCAAGGCGCCGCCGCGCGCCCCTGAACCGCTATCGCGGATGACGCGGCAGGGGAGGAGGACACTTGTCCGACAACGAACAAAAACGAACACATTTTGTTACAATTTTTGCATGCTCCCGGACATTCTGATATATTGACTGGCGGCAGTTATGCTAGGATCGCACAGGAGCCTATGAAACTACGCATCATCCTCGTCATCGCGGTCGTCGTCGGCCTGCTGGCCGCGCTGCTCACGCGGCAGTATCTCAAGACCCGGGAGCGGGAAGTCGACAAGCGGCTGGCCGAGATCAGCCGCCGCTACCGCCGCGTGCGCGTGGTGACGGTGGAAAAACCCCTGCCGGCAGGCACCGTCCTCGCCGCCAGGGATCTGCGGTCTATGGAAGTGTTCGAGCAGCAGCTCCGCCAGGATGCCGTGCTCGAGGACCAACACCGCTCGCTGCTCGGCCGCAAACTGCTCAACCGCCTCGACACCGGCACGCCGATCTTCTGGTCCGACATCGAGGGCGGCGCCCCCGGCAGCCGCGGGCTGGCCGGCGACATCAAGAGCGGCATGCGGGCGCTCTCCATCAACGTCGGCGGCGCCGCCGCCGTCAGCGGCATGGTGCGCCCCAACGACCGCATCGACGTGATCGGCACCTTCTCGTTCCCGTCGCGCCAGCACCCCGGCGAGCTGGAGCTCGTCACGCTGACGATCATCCAGGACGTGACGATCCTGGCCACGGGACTGGAGACCGCCAAGTCGCTCGCGGGCGCCTCGGGCCGCGCGGGCAGCTACAACATGGTCACGCTCGAGGTGACACCGCGCGAGGCGGAGATGCTCGTCTTCGCCGAGCAGATCAAGGGGCGCCTGGCCCTCGCGCTCCGCAACCCCGACGATGTCAACTACGAGCCCAGCCTGCCGCGCGTCAACTTCGAGAAGATCGAGGCCGAGATCGAGGCGCTCAACCTCCACCGCCAGCGCACCATCCTCCGCAAACGGGAGTAGTCCCCCACCCCATGTCCGACGCCTTCGCGTTTCTCATCCAGCAACCGGGCACGACCCCCGTCCCCTGCGAACTGCCCCTGGGCAGCTACCTGATCGGACGCGGGGAGGGCTGTCCCATCCGGCTGCGCCACCCAGAGGTCAGCGACCGCCACGCGCGCCTGCTGCTGGCGCGCGACCGGGGAACGATCGAGGATCTCGGTTCGCAGAACGGCACCTGGACACAGGGCCGGCGCGTCGAGGCGCCCCTCGCGCTGGCACCGGGCCAGGAGATCGGCATCGGCCCCTATCTGCTCGTCGTCCAGCACGTGCCCGACAGCGCCGCCCACGCGACGCCCCCGTCTCCGCCGCCCCTGACGGCCCACGTGCCGCCCAAACCGCATCCACCGGCCCCGGCGGCGCCGCTGAACGCGGACACCTCCGCCGAGCCGACCGCCTTCCGGCCGCCGCCGGTCGATCCCCAGGTCGCCCTGCGCCGCGAGATCAAGAACCAAATCCACCGCGAACTGGTCCAGCGCCTCGACCTCAAGCGCCTGACCGCCGCGCGCATCAACGCCGCCGAACTGCAGCAGCGCGCGCGGGAGACGCTGGACGCCGTGATCGCCGACGCCCGCGACAAGCTGCCGCCGGGCATCGATCCCGTCCGGCTCGCCACCGACATCTTCAACGAGGCCCTGCGCCTCGGCCCGCTCGAGGCGCTGCTGGCCGACGAGAGCGTCACCGAAATCATGATCAACGGGCCGCAGCAGGTCTATGTCGAGCGCCACGGCAAGCTGGTCATGACCGACCAGAGCTTCATGGACGACGCCTCGGTCCAGGCCATCATCGAGCGCATCGTCTCGCCGATCGGCCGGCGCATCGACGAGAGCCAGCCCTACGTCGACGCGCGCCTGCCCGACGGCTCGCGCGTCAACGCCATCATCCCCCCGCTCTCACTGACGGGCCCGTGCGTGACGATCCGCAAGTTCTCGCGCGTGCCGCTCACCGAGGCCGACCTGATCCGCTTCGGCACCTGGACCGCCGCGATGGCCGCGTTTCTCCGCGTCTGCGTGCAGATGCGCAAGAATCTCATCGTCTCCGGCGGCACCGGCTCGGGCAAGACGACGCTGCTCAACGTCCTGAGCGACTACATCCCCGCCGGCGAGCGCATCGTGACCATCGAGGATGCCGCGGAGCTGCGGCTCGGCCAGCCACACCTGATCCGGCTCGAGGCGCGCCCGCCCAACATCGAGGGACGCGGCGCGATCACCATCCGCGACCTGGTGCGCAACGCGCTGCGCATGCGCCCCGACCGGATCATCGTGGGCGAATGCCGCGGCGGCGAGGCGCTCGACATGCTGCAGGCCATGAACACCGGCCACGACGGCTCGCTGACCACCGTGCATGCCAACTCCCCGCGGGATGTCATCTCGCGCCTCGAAACCATGGTCATGATGTCCGGCATGGACCTGCCCTCGCGCGCCATCCGCGAGCAGATCGCCTCGGCCGTCGACCTGGTCGTGCACGAGTCGCGCCTCAGCGACGGCACCCGCCGCATCACCCACGTCACCGAGGTGCTGGGCCTCGAAGGCTCGCAGGCCGTCATGCAGGACATCTTCGAGTTCGCCCAGACCGGCGTTGACGCCGAAGGACGCGTGCTGGGCGCGCTGCGCCCGACGGGCGCCGTGCCCACCTTCTTCGAGCAGCTCAAGGCCCGCGGCCTGTCGCTTGATGTGGCGATGTTCCAACCGCATTCCGCGGAGGGCGCCGCACGGTGAGCGCCACCCTCCAGTTCTGGCTGGCGCTGGGCGCCACCGCGCTCTGCTTCGCGCTGCTGGCCTTCGTCCTGCTGCGGGCCCTCGCCTCTGGCGCCGGCAGCTATGCCGAACAGGTGAGCGACGCCACGTCCCGCCAGCTCGAGGATCTCTTCCTCTTCATCCCCCCGCGGCGCGTCGCCGAGGCTGGCTGGGCCTGCGCGCTGGCGGCCTTTCTGCTGTTCGCGCTGCTGCTCTTCAACCCACGCCAGCCGGCCATGACCGCGATCGGGCTCGCGGCCGGCGCGGTCGCCGCCGCTGCCGCCTTTCAGATTCCGTCCCGCATCCTCCTGATCCTCAAGGATCGGCGGCGGCGCCGCTTCAACGAGCAGCTCGTCGAGGCGCTGGGTCAGGTCAGCAACGCCCTGAAGGCCGGCTTCAGCATCACCCAGGCCTTCGAGACCG
>CAZYRQ010000004.1:0-23667 GCA_964649455.1 uncultured Lentisphaerales bacterium | reverse complement strand
ACGGAGCCCGACCCTCCAGTTCCTGGTCGGGACGGAGCCCGACCCTCCAGTTCCTGGTCGGGACGGAGCCCGACCCTCCAGTTCCTTCGAAGACCCTTTGTTTTCAAAGGGGTTTTCAAAGGGGTGGCGGGAGGGGTGGCGGGAGGCTGGCGGGAGGCTTGTTTAGCAGATGGGCAACGTCTATAATTTTCCCTTACGCATTTTGCGTATTCACGAAAGGCTCCAGACATGTTCAAGTCGAGACTCCTGTTGTCGATGCTGTTTGCCCTCTGCGCGACGGTGGCCGCCGCCGATGGCGTGAAGTACGTCTTCCTGTTGATCGGCGACGGCTTCGGCGAGAATCATGCCGCGCTCACCGAATCCGTGGTCGGCCGCAGGATGGCCATGAGCCGCATGCCCGTGCAGGCGCGCATGGGCACGCTGAATGTTTCGAGCGGCGTCACCGACTCCGCCGCATCGGGCACGGCCATCGCCTGCGGCATCAAGACCTACAACGGCGCGATCGGGGTGGACAAGGACAAGCAGCCCGTGGAGAGCCTGGCGATGAAACTCCAGAAGCAGGGTTTCCGGATCGGACTGGTCTCGTCCTCGCCGCTGACCGACGCCACGCCCGCCACCCACTATGCGCATCAGGAACAGCGCTCGATGCGCAAGGAGATCGGCCTCGACCTGGCCGCCAGCGGCATCCCGTTCGTCGGCGGCGCCGGCGTGCATGACAAGCGCACGCTCGACGACCTGCGGCAGGCCGGATGGGATGTGATCGAGGGGAGCAACGCCCTGGCGCGGGTCAAGCCGCAAGGGCAGACGTTCGTCAACCAATCGCCCTACACCCCCTGGCCGGGCACCGCGACCAACGGCCCCACGCTGGCCGAGTATCTCATCAAGGCCATCGAACGGCTCGACCAGCCGGGCGGTTTTTTCATCATGCTCGAGAACGGACGGATTGACTACGCCGGCCACGGCAACGACGCCGGCATGCTCTGGCGTGAGGTGCTGGCCTTCGAGGAGGCGGTCGAGGTCGCGCTGACCTTCCAGGCACGGCGGCCCGCCGAGACCCTCGTCATCGTCACCGCCGACCACGAGACCGGCGGGCTGAAGCTGGAGTCGCCCGACACGGAAAAGGCACAGTTACTCCGGAAGCAGCAGACGCCCCTCGGCGATCTGCGCTGGGCGATGAAGGCGCTGGCCGTCAAGCTGGAGGGTTTGGAACCCGGTGCCGTTCGCCAGCAGCGCATGCGCGCCCTGGTCGAGGCGCTGGAACAACAGTTCGGCCTGGTCTTCACGGCGGAGGAGCGTCCCGAAATCGAGCAGTCGATCAGCCAGGCGCTCGATGCCGGCAATCCGACGGAGGGGCTGCGCCAGACGGTCAAGCTGGCCGCGGTGCGGCGGGATGCCCGTATCGGCATCAGCTTCACCTCCGGCGGACACACCGACACCAAGGTGCAGCTCCACGCGCAGGGCCCCGGTGCGGAACGCTTCCGCGAACCGCTGGAAAACAGCGACCTGCCGCGCCTGATACAGGCGGCGGTGGGGCGGTAGGTGAGGCGAGACTCCCGCAGAGGCGCTGAGGCGCTGAGGGTGGGGAGTGATTGGTGGGGGGGCGAGAGAATCGAGGGAATCGAGGGAATCGAATCAATCGAATCAATCGATTCCCTCACCTCGAGGAATTTAGTCGACGGCAACAGCGGGATCGACCGCTACACGCGTCCGGATCTCCCCGATCCGGACCGGCAGGGCGAAACGGATCGTTCCCGCCTCGTTCTTCTTGTCGAGCAGCAGGGCCCGCCGCAGCGTTTCGCGGTCGAGCCCCGGCGGGATCTCCACCGGCAGCCCGAGCCGCGCCAGCAGCCGGGCCAGTCGGTCGCTTAATCCCGCTTCCACGGCCAGTCCCAGCCGTTCGGCGAGCCGCGCCTCGGCCACCAGTCCGATGGCGACGGCCTCGCCATGGCGGAGCGTGAAGCCGGAGGCCAGCTCCACGGCATGCCCCAGCGTGTGGCCCAGGTTCAGCGCGGCGCGGAGTCCCTTCTCGTAGGGATCCTGCTGGATGACGGCGATTTTGACGGACATGGCCCGCGCCACGAGCGCGTCGCCGCAGGCCGCAGCACCGTTGTCCGGCAGGGCCTCGATCATGGCCAGCAGGCCGGGATCGGCGATGACGCCGTGCTTGACGGCTTCGGCCAGCCCGCAGCGTCGCTCAGCGGCAGGG
Organism: uncultured Lentisphaerales bacterium; assembly: GCA_964649455.1. GTDB lineage: Bacteria > Verrucomicrobiota > Kiritimatiellia > RFP12 > JAAYLN01 > JAAYLN01. Next base: position 21,461 of record CAZYRQ010000004.1, on the reverse strand, counting down.
AGCGTGTGGAGCGTGTGCGTGTCGGCCAGCACGAGGGCCGGCGGATGGAAAGCGCCGACCAGATTCTTGCCTGCGGGCAGATCGATGGCGGTCTTGCCGCCGAGGCTTGAGTCGACCATCGCCAGCAGGGTGGTCGGCACGCCGATCCAGCGTACGCCGCGCATCCAGGTGGCGGCGGCGAATCCCGCCAGGTCGCCGACCACGCCGCCACCGACGGCGACCACCGTGCCGCCGCGGTCGACACCGGCCTCCAGACAGCCCTGCCAGAGGCGCGCAAGGGTCTCCAGGCATTTGTGCGACTCACCGGCGGGAATCGTCAGCAGGGTGGCCGCCACGCCCGCCTGCCGGATCGCGTCGACCGCCGTTTGCCCATAGGGATCCGCCGTGTTCGTGTCCGCGATCACGAGGCTGGCACCGATCCAGCCGGCGGCGCGCAGCCGACGGCCGAGTGAGTGCATCAGGCCGGCGCCGACCCGCACGTCCGTCTCCTGGCGGCCCATGCCGCGAATCCGAAAGGCGCCCAGCCGGATCTGCGCCTGCGCAAGCTTCTCCTCCAGCCGGTCGTGGCCGGCATCGAGGCGCAGCGGAAACGAGGCGTAGTGCGCTGCCCGGCGTTCCAGCAGTTCTGCCAGCGGGGTGCGCGCGGCGTGCCCGCGGCCAGCCAGCAGCGGTCGGATGCCGGGCTGCGCCCCTGTGCGGGCCTCGAGCACCTCCGGTGGCGTCTCCAGAAAGAGGATCCGGCCCGACTGCTCCGCCAGAGCACGGCTGACGAGATCCAGCAGGGCGCCGCCGCCCAGCGCGATCACCGACTCGGGCGCGGACGCGACGGCGAGGCGGAGCTGCTCCGCCTCGCGGACGCGGAAGGCGGGCTCGCCCTCTGCGGCAAAGAGCTCGCGGATCGGCCGGCCCGCCGTCTGCTCGATGGCGGTGTCCAGGTCGGTGAACGGCAGCCCGAGCTGGTTGGCCAGGGCCTGGCCCAGCGTGCTCTTGCCGGATCCCGGGGGGCCGTAGATGAAAAAGTGGTGGGGCATGGGATACTCCGGCGATCAGGCACGCGCCGCTCAGGGCGCGGTTGTGACCGTCGTCTCCTCACGGTCGTGGAAGAGCTTGTACTCGATGGCATCAACCAGGGCGATCCAACTCGCCTCGATGATGTCGGTCGAAACGCCGACCGTCGACCAGACACGCTGGCCGTCGGTCGACTCGATCAGCACGCGAACCTTGGCGGCGGCGGCGGCGGCGCCGTCGAGCACGCGCACCTTGTAGTCGGTCAAGTGCGCCTCGGCCAACCGCGGATAGAACCGGTCGAGCGCCTTGCGCAGTCCGCGATCCAGGGCGTTGACCGGTCCGTTGCCCTCCTCGGCCGTGACTTCCTCGGCCTCTCCGACGACGATCTTGACCATGGCCACCGAGCCGACCTCGGGGGTGGCCGAGGGGCGTTCACCCAGGATGCGGAAGCGTTCCAACCTGAAGAAGGGCTGGTAGGTGCCCAGCGCCTTGCGGATCAGCAGCTCGAAGCTGCCATCGGCGCCCTCGAACTGATAGCCCTCGTTCTCAAGTTCCTTGAGCCGTTTAACGACACGTTCGACGATGGGGTCGTGCTTGTCGATGTCCGGCGCCAGCTCGCGGATGCGGTCGACGACCGCGCTGCGCCCGGCCACCTCGCTCATCAGGAAGCGGCGCGCGTTGCCCACGGCCTCGGGGGGGACATGCTCGAAGGAGATCGAGCACTTCTTGACCCCGTCCATGTGCATGCCGGCCTTGTGGGCGAAGGCCTTGCGCCCGACGAACGGCATGTCGTCGGCCAGGACGATGTTTGCCACCTCGGCCACGCGCCGCACGGCGGAGGTCAGCATCGGCAGGCGGGAGTCGGGGATGCAGGTGTAGCCCAGCTTGAGCTGCAGGTTGCCGATCAGGCCCGACAGGTTGGCGTTGCCGCACCGCTCGCCGAAGCCGGCCAGCGTGCCCTGGACATGCGTGGCGCCGGCCTCGACCGCGGCCAGCGCGTTGGCGATGCCGAGCCCGGCGTCGTTATGGGTGTGGATGCCGACCACCGCCCGTCCGGCCAGGCGCTCCACAACGGCCGCCGTGCCGCACGCGACCTCCGCCGGAAAGCAGCCGCCGTTCGTCTCGCAGAGGCAGACGACATCCGCGCCGGCCTCCGCCGCCGCGGCCACCGCCTGCAGCGCATAGTCGGGCGACGACTTCCAGCCGTCGAAGAAATGCTCGGCGTCGAAGATGACGCGCTTGTCCCGGCCCTTGAGCCACGCGATCGTGTCGCGGATGATGCGCAGGTTCTCGGCCAGGGTGGTGCGCAGCACCTCCGTGACGTGCAGGTTCCAGGACTTGCCGAAGATCACGACCACCCCGGTGCCGGCCTGCAGCAGGCTCTGGAGGTTCACGTCGTCCGCGGGCGCCAGTTTCGGACGGCAGGTCGCACCAAAGGCGGCGATCCGGGCCTGCTTGAGCGGTCGGGCGGCCACGGCCTCGAAGAAGGCCAGGTCCTTGGGATTGGATCCGGGGTTGCCCGCCTCGATAAGGGGGATGCCCAAGTCGTCGAGTGTCTCTACGATCGCCAGCTTGTCGTGGACCGAGAAGGAGATCCCCTCGGCCTGCGCCCCGTCGCGAAGGGTTGTATCCAGCAGTTCCAGACGTTTCATCGTGTTGTCTCCAGTCTCCAACGGCTCAAACAGAAAACCCGCGTCAACCATCTCGGGTTGCGCGGGCTTCTGCCAGCCATTCGTATGCGCCTCATGCCACTACGACTGCCTGCAAACCCCCGGACAACCCGGGCGGATAATTCGCCCGGACCGCGTAAAGCAGTAGGTCAGGCCACACAGAAAAGCCGCCGGCCGCGCCGCCCCGGCGGGGAAGGCGCTTCCGTGCAGAACCGGACTATGTCGGGCTGGCAATCGCATTACGGCGATATTATGGCACAATATGGGGAGCTGCGACAATAGTAATGGCGACGGTTTGGTAATGGGGGGTGCGATTCAACTTTGTTGAATCGCAAAGAATCCAGAATCCAGAATCCAAGAAGTTGCACAGCAACGATGTGCGTGCTTTTCCACCCGTCCCGGATTTTGCTTCAATTGCGTGGACACGAACCACGGCGCATTTGTCAGCGAAAGGTGGCGAAATTCTTCTGAATTCTGTATTCTGGCTCCTGAATTCTGGGTGCGCATCCACTATTGTGGATCGCACCCGGTAATGGCGGCGGCAAAGACCAGCGGGGGTCTCGCACAGAAGCGCGGAGGTGCGGAGTGTCAGGGAGTGTGCCTGGCAGCGCAAATGGAAGCCCAAAATCACATGGTGGCCAGGACTTCGGCACGTAATGGAATCGCGTCGGCGGCGCCCGGGCGCGTGATGCAGAGGGCGGCCGCATGACATCCGATCGCCAGAGCCTGATCCGGGGTGCCGCCCCGCATCATCTCGGCCAGGAAGTAGCCGATGAAGGTGTCGCCCGCCCCGGTGGTATCGACGGCCTGCACGGCGATGCCGGGATGCCGCAGGATGCCCGCGGCATCCAGATAGGCCGCGCCGGCCCGGCCCATTGTCAGCACCGCGGCCGAGCCCGGCAGGCGGGCCTGCAGAACACTCCGCACCGCTTCCGGCGTTCGCTTACCCGTCAAGCCTTCGGCCTCGGTCTCGTTGACGATGAGGAGATCGACATCCTGCAACGGGTAGTCCAGGATCGCCGGCGACATCGGGGCCGGATTGAATATGACCTTCAGGCCGTGTCTTCTGCCGGCCCGGATGGCCTCGGTCACGGAACTGGTCTCGTTCTGAAGCAGCAGGAAGTCGCCCGCGGAACAGGACGACATCGCCCGCGCGACGGCTTCGGGCGTCACCGCCGCATTGGCCCCGCGATGGAGCATGATCGCGTTTTCCCCGGAGGGCACCACCTGGATGATGGCGTGTCCTGTCGGCCCTTCCACCGCGGTGATCTGCGAGATGTCGATGCCTTCGCCGGCCAACCGGTCCAGCAGCCAGGCGCCATCGCGGCCTATGCTTCCCGCATGCCGGGTCAATGCGCCCGCGCGGGCCAGGGCGATCGATTGGTTGAAGCCCTTGCCACCCGCGAACGTGTCATAGCGGGCACTGGATAGGGTCTCGCCAGGACGCACAAAATGATCCACCTGGTAGACATGGTCGATATTGACCGATCCGATGTTCAGCACGCGCATCTCACATTTTCCTTACTGTCGCGGTGGTCTTTACCGGCCCCGCGACTACGGCCGTCGCTTACCTTCCCGACCGCGCCGCGCGCGGCCGCTAGAGCAAGTCGCGGATGACGGCGTCGGCCACCTCGCGGCCGCGCGCCGTCAGGCGCCAGCGCGGGTTGGCGCCGCCTGGCACGGACTCCGCGATGCCCTGCCCGGCCAGGCGCGCGAGGCGCGCCTCCCAGTCCGTCACCCGCGGCGCCAGCGCGGGCCAGGCGCGGGCGGCTGCGGCGGGCGAGATCCCCTCCCCCAGCCGCACGCCGAAAACGAAGCGCTCCAGCGCGTCCGCCGCCGCGTCCAGTTCCTCCTCGGCCGCACGCGGCGGTACGCGCCCCGCCTGCACGGCGGCCTGGTAGGCCGGCAGGTCGGCAAGGTTCGTCCAGCGCCGCCGACCGCGGCGCGACGCGGCCGCGGGGCCGAGCCCAAGGTAGTCCTCGCCGCGCCAGACGGCGAGGTTGTGCCGGCAGGCCATGCCCGGCCGGGCGTAGTTGGAGATCTCGTAGCGCGCGAAGCCGCCCGCCGCGAGGATGGGTTCCGCCGCGGCCAGCGCGTCCATCTGCGCGTCGGTGTCCGGCACGGCCAGTCCCGCCTGCACGGCCGCCTGCAGACGGGTTCCCGGCTCGACGCCCAGACCGTAGACCGAGAGGTGGGTGCAGCCGAGATCGAGCGCCTGCCTCAGGGTCGTGCACCATCCGGGCGACGTCATTCCGGGAAGTCCGGCGATCAGGTCGAGCCCGAGGTTGTCAAACCCGGCCCGGCGGGCGCGCGCGATGGCCCGGCGGGTCGCCGCCGCCGTGTGGTGCCGTCCGAGGCGCCGCAGGACGGCGTCATCGAAGCACTGCGCGCCGAAGCTGAGCCGGTTGACGCCCGCCGCGCGCAGGGCCGCCAGCAGCGGCGCGCCGGCCGAGGCCGGATTGAGTTCCACCGTCCACTCCGCGGCATCCGCCAGCAGTCCGCGCGCGCGCAGCCCGTCGGCCAGGCGGCGGACGCCCGCCGTGCCCAGGAGGCCGGGTGTGCCGCCGCCCGTGTAGAGCGTTTCGATGGGCCCGGGCTCCGCGCCCAGCAGATCCCACTCGCGGAGCGCCAGGCCGGGATAGGCGGCACGGGCGGCGGCATCGGCGTTCGTCACCGAGTAGAAGGCGCAGTAGTCGCACTTGCTGGCGCAGAACGGGACGTGGAGATAGAGGTGCATGCGCGGGGAGGCATCCCTAGCGCGGTTCCTTCACCATGAGGATCGAGCGGCGGTAGATGGCGCTCACCCAGCCGTTGGTCCAGTCCGTGCCGGGATCGAAGGCGGCGGGATCGGGCCGCAGGTCGTCCGGGGTGGCGGGCTCTCCGTCGGGGCCGCGGGAGAAGAGGATCGGCACGGTGTTGGTCGCGTGGCGGTACATGTAGGGCGTCCGCCACGGATCCGGCAGCAACTGGTTGATGTAGGGGCCATTCCAGCCCGCGACGCCGGGATTGTCGAGCAGGGCATGCAGGCCCGGCATATCGGGCGGGAAGTCGCCGACATGGAAACGATAGCGCCCGAGGGCGGTCGCCAGCGTGTCGAGCTGGCGCAGGGCGACCTGGTGCGGCAGTTCCCGGCGGGCGCGGCGCAGGGGCTTGGCCCGGTGCACGAGCAGGGATCCCAAAACGACGAAGACGAGGAGGAAGCCGAAGAGCACCCGGGGCGAATAGAGCACGCGCGCGCTGGGGCCGTGGCCCATCTCGGCGAGGCGGCGCTCGGCGTCGAAGGCCATGCGCTCGATGCGGCGGCGCCGGGCCGCGCGTTCCTCGGGCGTGCCGGGCGCCGGCAGGCGCATCGCGCGGCCGCAGGCGGCGCAGCGGCCATCCGGCGGCCGCGCGTCGAAACGGGTCTTGCAGTAGGGACAGCGGAACGCCATGGCCGGGCTCAGGGATCGAGGTTTTCCAGCTCCAGTGTGCCGGGCCGGATGCGGCGGTAGTAGCAGTTGCGCGGCTCGCCGCGGGCGTTCTTCGTGTGGCAGATGCCGCCGCGGCGCGGGCGCACGAGGTAGAGCAGCGAGTTCTGCTCGCAGTTCACGCGGGCCTCGATCAGCTCGAAGGTCTCGCCCGAGGTCTTGCCCTTCTCCCACAGCTCGTTGCGCGAGGTGCTCCAGAGCACCAGCGTGCGCGTGTCGAGCGAGAGCCGCAGGGCGCGCTCGTTGGTGTAGGCCACCAGGATGACCTCGCGCGTGTCGGCATGCTGCACCGCGACGGGGATGACGTCGGGACAGCGCGCCGCGACCTTGGCGAGCTTGGTGAAATCCAGGGTGAGCGTCGTGCCTTCCTCAAGTTCCTTCATGGTGTTTCCTCGCGTGCAGGGGATAGCGCAGCCGGAGCCGCTGGTCCAGGAGAATCTCGATCCAGTAGTCGCCGGCCTCGGGGATCCTCACGTTGACGAAATACTCGACCGAGGTCGCGACCTGGCCGACGTCGGCGAGCCGCACGGGCACGGGGCGCCCCTCGACGAGCGTGGTCTGACCGTCGGCGGAGACGATGCGCGAGAGCTGGTGGAACTCTCCCTCGCCGCAGCACCAGCGGTTGACGATGCAGAGGCGCTGGAAGACGGCGGGGAAGGCGGGCACCATCAGGCCCTCGAAGATGCCGATGAGGATGAACTTGCCGTTGCGCTCCTGCCGCACGTCGTCGCACAGGAGGCTGGCCTGGAGATCCGGCGCCAGGGCCGGCGTCTTGCCTGTCTCATTCATGGTCCGGATCCTCCTGCCCGCCGGTCTTGGGCTCGACGACGGGCATGTTCCACTGTTTCAGGCAGCGCAGGATGTGGCCCACGCAGGCCTCCTGCAGTTCGCGCTGCGGGCGGGCGCTGTCGAGGCGCGGCCCGGCGGCGAAACGGATCGGGCGGGCGGGGTCGATGGGGCCGAAGTCGCGCAGGAGGCGGCCGGGGCGCGCGAAGTCGGTCTTGCAGGCGACGGGAATCAGCGGCACACCGGCGCGCCGGGCGAGCTTGGCGCCCAGGGAGTTGAAGCGCGCCGGATCAAAGACCGGCATCCGCGTCCCCTGCGGGAAGAGCAGCACCGAGCAGCCCTCGGCGAGGCGCTGGAGCCCCTGATCGAGGACATCCACGAGATCCTGCCGCGGATTCCGCCGGTCGACGAGGATGGGGCGCGACGCCTCGAGGATGCGGCCGAAGGCCGGATACCGGGTCAGACTGCGCTTGGCGACGATGATCATCGGGCCGTTGGCGAAGACGCCGGCGGGCAGCATCATGGTCTCGGCCAGGCTCATGTGGTTGGCGACGACCACGGCCGGCTGGCGGTCGAAATCCCGCATCGACTCGAAACCCTCGAAGGTGACCGCCGTGCCCATCCGCTCGGCGGTGTGCATCAGGCGCCAGGAGAGCCGGCCGAGCGTCGCTGTGGTGAAGCGTCCGGCACGCAGGGTGCGCATCCCCTCCGTGATCACGCCTCCCAGGCCGCCGACATAGAAGCTCCACGCTGACCAGCAATGGCGGCGGGGCGGGCGGGCGGGCAGTCGGCCGGCCGGCGTCGTGTAGCCGCCGGTCTCGCGGATGGTGCGGTAGAAGTCGTCGATCTCGGCCATGGGCGTTTAGACGGCCGCGCGGCGTACGTCGCGCGGAGCGCAGGGGTAATTTACCACATGGCCCGGCCAAAGGCCAGCAGCAGAACCCAGGCTTGCGCCGCCGTGCGATTTCCGGCAACATGCATTCCATGAACCTGGACGAGGTGCTTTCCGCCCTTGGCGAAGCGGATCGGCGCGAGGCCTTCGCGGCATTCTGGGACGAGTCGCGCCGCGCCTGCCCGCCCGAGGCCTATGCCGCGCGCTTCCTCGCGCCGACGGCAGTCGCCGACACCTGGAGGGCCGGGCGCTTCTACACCCCCGACCCGCCTGCGGAACTTCTCGGCATGGCGTGCCGTATTCGCGAGACGCCCGCGCTGCTGGCGCTGGCCGCCTATGCGCATTGGCGCCTCTTCGAGGGGCCGCGCCAGCCAAGCCAGGCCGGTTGGCCGGCGCTGGGCGCCTGCCTGGGCGACGACGCCGAGCTGTTCTATCTGGTCGTGGCGCTGGGCTTCATACCCAGCGTCCAGGCCCACCACCGGCGCCTGGTGCTACCCGCGTCCGTCAGGGAAGGCACCGGGCTCCAGGTCGCGCGCTACTGCGACAATTTCCGGCGGGGACGGGGGCGTCTCGGTCTCTACCTCAACCAGTTCGGCTGGCTGGCCAACTACATGCCGCCCCACCTCTACTTCCGGATCGGCCGCTTCGAGTACCGGAAACGCACCTTCCAGTATCCCGCCCACATTTTCCGCCGCCGCTCCGACCAGGCGACCGTAGCGCTCTCGCTGGGAGATCTTTCCTTCACGGCCGCGGGCGACCGCTGCCTGGCGGACACGCCGGAACCGCCGGGTCGTTGGCGCTCGGTCTTCGAGGAGACGGGCCAGGCGACCCGTGGTACGCCGATCACGCCCTGGGGACGCGCCGGCCGCGAACCGGTGCGGCTGCCGCGCGATGAATGGGCCTGTGTGCTGAAGCCCGGCGATCCGATCCTCGACATGCACATTCCCGGCGGCGGCCAGATGACACCCGCGGCCGCCGAGTCCTCGATGCGGGAGGCCTTCCACTTCTTCAACACCCGCTTTCCCGAGCCCCCCGTCCGGGCCATAGCCAGCTGCTCCTGGATCTTCTCGAATCAGATCGAGGAGTGTCTGCCGCCAGAAACGAACCTGGCACAACTGGTGCGCCGCCTCTACCTGCTGCCGTCCTCCTCTCACGCCAACAGCGGACTCTGGTTCGTCTTCCTGCAGGATGGCGGCTTCAACCCGGCGACCGCCCGGCGCGACACCTCGCTGCAGCGGGCGATTCTCGACTACCTGTCGCGCACCGGGACGCCCTGGCACGTCAACGCCATGGTCGTCCTCGGCGCGGATTTGGAGACGCTGGGGCCCGACACCTACCGCCGGCGCTGGCCGCCGACCGGTCTCGGCCGCTGAGCATCGCTTCAGGAGAACCGACTATGCCTGCGCCCATCGATGCCGCCACGCTTGACCAGGCCGAGCGCGCCCTGCCGCCCTTCTTCCGCGAGCGTCCGCCGGCCTGCGGGCTGATTCTCGGCTCGGGCTGGAGCCAGGCGCTCGCCAGCCGGGAGGTGCTCGCTCGCGTGCCCTACGGTGCGATCCCCGGGCTGGGCGCCAGTACCGTGGCCGGCCATGCCGGCGAACTGCTACTGTTCGAGCAGGCGGGCAAGCGCGTGGCGGCCTTCTGCGGCCGCCGCCACTGGTACGAGGGCGCGGGCTGGACGCCCGTGGCGCTGCCGGTCGATCTGCTGCGGCGCATGGGCACGCGGCAGCTCGTGCTGACCAATGCCGCCGGCGGCGTGAATCCATCGCTGAAGCCCGGCGACCTCCTGATGATCCGCGACCACATCAACACGGCCGGTTTAAATCCGCTGCAGGGGCCCGTCATTCCCGGATGGGGGCCGCGCTTTCCCGACCAGTCGCGCGTCTATGCGCCCGGCCTGGCCGGTTTGCTGCGGCAGTGCGCGGACGTTGCCGGGATCGAGCTGCACGAGGGCATCTACGCTTTCACCGCCGGCCCCTGCTTCGAGACGCCCGCAGAAATCCGCGCCTATGCCGGCTGGGGGGTCGATGCCGTCGGGATGTCGACCGTGCCGGAGGCCCTGCTAGGCAGCGCCATGGGCATGGAGGTCGCGGCGGTGAGCTGCATCACCAACCGGGCGGCGGGCATCGGCGGACAGACGCTGACCCACGACGAGGTGCTGGAGGCCACGGCGGCAGCCGCGCCGCGCATGCGCCGGCTGATCGAGGCGTTGCTCGACGCGGTCTGACGGCGGGGCGTTCCGCGCAGCTTAATCGCCAAAGATCCGGGCGAGCGGATCCGGGCCGGGCGGCGGTTTGTCCGTCTCCGTCCCACCGGGCGGGGTCTCTCCGGGAAGCGGTTCGAACCGTGCACACAGGTCGGTCGCCTCGACCTCGCGGTTGTTCAAGCCGCAGCGCTGGCCGAAGGGATTGACGACGCGGTGGCCGCAGTAGGCGCAGCAGCGGCGGCGCTCGGATTCCTTGAAGACGTGCGGCGCGGCCTCGCGGTCGGCCGCAGTGAAGAGCGGCGGCCGCTGGCCGGTCGCCACGAAGGGCGTGGCCTCGCGCGAGTCGTAGCGGTGGCCGCAGGCGGTGCAGACGAAGCGCTCGCCGGTCTTGCGGAAACCGTCGTAAACCGGCTCGGCGCGCGCCAAAGCGTGCTGCCCGCAGGCCCGGCACGCGATCTCCAGCGATCTTCCCGTACGGCTCACGTCCGGCATCCCGTCAATAGAACAGATCCTGGCTGGAGGGCAAGGGTTCCTCCTTGATGCGGTTGGCCCGGTTCAGCACGGCCTGGGCGTCTTCCGTGCGGCCGGCCCGTGCCAGTTCGTCGGCCAGGCTGGCGCCGATCCCGTGCAGTTGCTGGCGCAGGCCGGCGCGCTGTCCGCGAATCCAAACGGGGGCATAGGCACCGAGGGGCGGAAGTTGCTCCACCCGATCCCAGAAATCGTTGTGCGCCTGCAGCAGGCGTTCCCAGTCGACGCGGGCCTCGTCGGCCCGGCCGCGGAAGCCGACCACGTACGGGAGCGGGCGGCGGCCGGCTTCGCGCCACAGCTCCGGGTCTCGCAGCACCAGAACCTGCTCCTCCGCCCGCGGCGCCAGCGTGAGGAGCGCCTGTACGAAGGAGACCGGATTGGTGCCCTGCACCTGCTGGCGCAGGCGGTCGGCATCGAGGCCGGCGAACGCCGGATCCCGGAGAATGGTTTCGACCTGGCGCGCGGGCGGCAGGCGGCCGGGCGCCTCGTCGTTCAGCAGCCCGACCGGCGTGCCGGCCATGCGGCCGTGCAGGCGGATGAGAAGTCCCTGCATGCCGTCGGCCACCACCCAGCGGCGTCCCTCCAGGCGACGGATGGTCTCGGCAGCCATCTGGCTGGAGAGGGGTTCCCGCCAGTCCATCACCTCGCGGAAATTAAAGGCGCCCGTGGCGATGAGCAGAACGCAGAGATAGCCCATGATCAGGCGGCCGAACGGCGACTCGGAGCCGGGGGCCCCCTCGCCCGCGGGTGCCCGGCGCCGGTTGCCGCGCGTGATGTCGGGCAGGATGCGGCCGCCCGCCATGAGGCAGCCCTGCCCCATCAATAAGCCGACAACCAGCGCGGCCAGCAGGAAGAGGGTGCAGGGCAGCCGGAGGCTGGCACTCGGACGGTAGGCGCCCCAGGGCGAGAAGGATCCGCCCGTCAGCGCGAGGGTGGTCGTGCCGAGCAGCGTCATCAGCAGGAGGATGGTGGAAACGCCGGTCATATCCTGGTCGCCCCAGATCACCAGGGCTACGGCGGCCAGCAGCGGCAGGACGATGAAGCAGGCAATGACGACCGAATGGGCGCTCCTCAGCCAGCCGCCGGACAGGGTGCCGGTAACGTTCCGGAGGGTCTGGGTCATCTCCCGGAAGGGCAGCATGAACGAGGATCCTTCTCCCCCGTGCGGTCCTAGCCAGTTGACGATCAGGTACCCCATGACGCCGAAGGTCACGCCGCTGAGGAGCGCGACACCGCCATGGGTGAACCCGAGCCCTCCCGTGCGGATCGCGCGCGCCGCGAAAAAGAGCATCAACGGCGCCATCCAGAGCCCCTCCTCCGACTCGAACAAACCGATCCCCAGCAGGAGGCCGGCGGCCAGCATCAACCCCTCCCGGTGCCGGATGGCCGCCTTCAGCATCAGGTAGCCCGAGGCCAACATCAGGAAGATCTCGAACGTGTGGGGCAGGCAGCGGGTCGAGGCGATCCAGCAGGGAACGGAGGCGGCCAGCGCCACCGCGGCGGCGAACCCGGCCAGCGCGGCGGCCGTCTTGCGGCGGTTGGAGGGCACCGGCGAGACATGGAAGGTCAGGAGCAGCAGCAGGCTGCGAACGAGGGCGAAGAGCAGCGCCGCGCTCAGGGCGCCGAAGCACGCGGAGAGGCCGTTCAAACGCGCGGCAAGCGAGCCGAAGGGCACGTGGCGCGCGAGCAGCGAGCTGACGATACTCCAAATCCGGAAACGCGTCCGCAGGGTCAGACGCCGCTCCTGGAACAGCGCGGAATCGGGCAGAACGTTCTGCGCCGCCTCGTCGACCTGGATCTGGCGTCGCCCGTCGAGCACGAGCGGCGCCTCCTTCCGGCTGGCCACGGTGTTCCGCACATCCAGTGTGTTGGGCGCCCGGAACAGCGCCACCGCCACCTGCCGCGCGGACTCACCGGGGAAGAAACCGGGGTGCAGGGTGGCCTGGTAGACCAGCAACGCCCCGCCGAATACCAGACAGGCGAGGATTCTGGCGCACAGCCTGCTACCCAGATGTCTGCAGAAGAGTGACATGGTTTCGGATAGTGTATCAGTCCGTGAACAGTTCCGGCGATGCAAATTTCGGGTCGGCGGCGTGCCGCAGGCCGATGCGGCGCAGGCCCGCCTCGTCGCCCGCGGTCGCGATGTGCGACAGGTGCATCTCGCAGTCGCGCAGTTCCCCCAGGTGATCCATCGCGGCCTGCGCGGCCGGGTTGCCGGACGACGAGATGGCGAGGGCGATCAGCACCTCGTCCAGGTTGAGGCTCGGCTGTTTGCCGTTGAGGATGTCGCGCTTCAGGCGCACGATCGCGCCGATGACGTCCCGGGGCAGCAGGTGGATGTTGTCGGGAATGCCGGCCAGGAGCTTGATCGCGTTGAGCACCGTGCTCGACGCGGCATGCATCAGATCCGAGTTCTTGCCGGTGACGATGCGTCCATCGGCGAGTTCCAGCGCGGCGCCGCAGAAGATGCCGTGGCTGCCCTTGCCCGTGGCCAGGGCCTCGGCCGCCGCCTGACGCGCCGGGGCAACCGTCGGGCGGTGTTCCGGCGCCAGCTTGAGCTCCTTCATCAGCAGCTCGATGCGCGCGACGGTGGCGCGTTCCGTCACGCCCAGCGCATACTCGCAGGCGCAGCGGAAATAGCGGCGGATGATCTCCTGCTCCGAAGCCTGGCGGACGAGGGCGTCGTCGACGATGCCGAAGCCCGCCCGGTTCACGCCCATGTCCGTGGGCGAGCGGTAGGGACACGTGTCGTGCGTGATCGTCTCCCAGATGGCCTTCAGCAGCGGGAAGGCCGCGATGTCGCGGTTGTAGTTGACCGCGGTCTGGCCGCAGGCCTCCAGGTGGAACGGGTCGATCATGTTGACGTCGCCGAGGTCGGCCGTGGCCGCCTCGTAGGCGATGTTGACCGGGTGCTTGAGCGGCAGGTTCCAGATCGGGAAGGTCTCGAACTTCGCGTAGCCCGCCGAGCGTCCCGCACGGCAATCGTGGTAGAGCTGCGACAGGCAGGTCGCGAGCTTGCCGCTGCCCGGCCCCGGGCCGGTGACGACGACAATCGGGCGCTCCGTCTCGACGTAGGTGTTGGCACCGTAGCCCTCGGGACTGACGATCGTGTCGACATCCGTTGGATAGCCGCGCGTACTGCGGTGGCAGTGAACCGTGACGTTGCGGCGCTCGAGCCGGTCGCGGAATTGGCGGGCGGCCGGCTGTCCGTCATAGCGCGTGATCACCACCGCGCGCACCTTGAGTCCCCAGGCTCGCAGGTCATCGATCATCTTCACCGCGTCGTCGTCGTAGGCGATGCCGAAATCGGCGCGCATCTTCTTGCGCTCGATGTCGCCGGCGAAGATGCAGAGGATGATGTCGACATGCTCGCGGAGGTTCTGCAGCAGGCGCAGCTTCACGTTGGGATCGTAGCCCGGCAGCACGCGCGCGGCATGGTAGTCGAACATCAGCTTCCCGCCGAACTCCAGGTAGAGCTTGTCGCCGAACTGCCGCATGCGCGACAGAATCTCCTGCGTCTGCTCGCGCAGGTATTTCTCGTTGTCGAATCCGTGTCTGTTCACATTGTCTCCGGTTGCGGGGAACGAATCGCGTCGATGTCCGGCACGCGTGGCTCGACGGGCAGCAGGAAGGACTGTTCCAGCAGGAGGCAGGTCTCCGCATCGAGCACGAAGACCGTGTCGTCTCCCTTGACCATGGCCAGGCGCCCTCCCCCGGGTGCCGGGCCGCCGACTATTAAAATGCGCCGCAGCCGGTCTTGCGCCGTCAGGTCGAGCGTCACCTCGACCTGCGGCGCATCGAATCCACTGGCATCCCGCCCCGCCCCCGTGTCCGTGCCCAGCGACGCGATGCGCGCGGCCCGCAGGTGGGCCAGACGTTGCAGCCAGCTATCGAGCGCCACGCGGTTGATGGCGCGGTCGGGGGCGGACGGACGCCACCCCGCGCCGGCACTGCCCTCGCGCTCCACCGCCTCCTGCGTGTCGCCGGCTCTTTTGACCGCGAGGCGCCGGATGCCCTCGGCAGGCAGCCTGAAGAGCGTCCGGCTTCGGAAGGCCTCCGGGCAGCGCAGCAGGGCGTCGACACGCGCCCACTGCGAAGTAGGCACCTGATAGGCGGCGGCCTCGTTGGTCAGGCTGATCCGCACGGTCGCCTCCGCCACGCCGCTCCCGCCGGCGCGCACGAGCCGCCAGGCGGCGGCGCGACCCGCCAGATCCACCTGCACCGCCCCTTCCGTGCCGCCTGCGGCGGGATCGGCCGGCTCGAAGCCGGCGGCGCGCAGCGCGAGCAGGGCCTCCAACAGGATCGCGACCTGCCCGGACTCGGCCGGACCGGCGACGGGGCTGGTCAGTTCCCAGTCCTTCTCCGCCCCGCGGCGCAGCGCGAGGGGCGGCTCCACGCCCTGCACGGTGATCATGTCGAGCGCATCCGGGACGAACACGAGGATCCGCTTGTCGCGCAGCGCGGCCACCGGCTGCCGGGCCATCGCGTACAGCGTGTTGGTCACGGCGACCACGGCCGGCCCGTCCTCGGCCAGCGCATGCACATGCCCGGGCAGCGACTCGACCGGCGTTCCGAGCCGGATGCGGCGGCCGACGGGATCGCCCGTCATCCAGAATTGAAGCTGCACGCCCTGCTCGCTCTCCTCCGCCAGGCCGAACCGCGACAGTTGACCGGGGCGGCCGCCCCCCGCGTCGTCCGGACGATCCGGCGCGGGCCAGACGAAACGCGCGATGCGGGCCTCCTCCAGCGCGTCCAGCAGGGCCGCCACGGCGGCCTCGTCGGCGCGGACCGCGAGCGGCTGGGTGATCATCCAGCCCCCGGGCTCCCGCGCCAGTTTCAGGTAGGGCTGGCCGGGACGGCGCAGGCCGATCGCGCCGATACGGCGTCGCTCGCCGCGGAAGAGGCTGCCGTCGCTCAGCGCGAAGGGCGACGCCGGCAGGGCGGAGAGGAGCGCGGGATCCGTCAGCAGCACGTCGCCGGAGTGCATGAATCCGGCGAAGAGTTCGTTGCTCGTGCCGGTCAGATGGCCCAGCATCAGCTCGGCCCGCGCACGTGGTCCGGCCACCACCAGACGCGCCTGCGGCTTGAGGAGTCCGAAGTCGGCCAGCGTCAGCTCGCGGAGGGCCAGCTCGTGCGCCTCGATCCGGGCGCGCAGCGGCGCCCGCTCGAGGCTGTCGAGCAGGCGCTGCACCGCCGTCTGGCTGGCGTAGGCCGACATCGGATGCGTGAGCATCCAGCCGTCCGCCCCGCGCTGGAGCTCGGCGCGGTACCCGTTGCGCTCGATCACCAGGTAGTCGGTCTCGCGCAGGGGCGCGGGGAAGAGACTGCCCGGCGCACCGGACGCCGGACGCCCGGCGCGCAGGTCGGAACGGTTCAGCACCCAGAGCAGCATGCCGCAGCCGAGGCAGGCGGCCAGTAGAAACAGGGTTGTGCGGAACGACGGCACGCGGGGCTACTCCTGGCGGCGCCTGGCCGCGACCCTGACATACCCGCACACGGCGACCAGCAGCGGCCAGTAGACCGCGCTGTGCAGGAAGAAGCGGATCTGACGGCTCCGCGACAGGCCCAGTTGCAACGCGTTGCCCTCCGCCATGAGCGAGGGAGCCGAGGGCAGATCGCTCGCGGCCAGCCAGTGGATCGCGTTCAGCAGAAGGTCGCGGTTGCCGGTCCGCCCGCCGGAAAGCACCGCGTTGACCGCCACATGCGAATCGCCGAAGACCACCGCCCGCATGGGGCGCAGGCCGACGTCCGCGCCCATTCCGGCGCCGAGCTCGACGGCGACCACCAGCGGCTGTCGGCCCTGGCGGTCGACACCGGGATCGAAGCGCCGCGGCAGTTGGTCGGGATCCGTCTCACCCCAGGCGCCGTCGGGCGCCGCGACGACGACGTCGGTTTGCAGGCGGTCGGTGGCGGCGCCCTGCTGCGGCGCGACGACGTCGATCACCTGCGGGTTGACGAAATAGACGGCGTTCTTCTCCAGCTCCCGGGCGATGGGATGCGGGCTGAAGCGGTCGACAATCAGGTTGAAGCCGCCCAGCGTGCGCGCGCCGACGGCCGTCAGGTTGGCGAAACGGAGCCCCAGGCGCTCCATGACCCCTTCCCAGCCGTGCGGCAGCTCGCGGGCCCGATCCGCCAGGAAGAGCAGCCGGCCGCCGCGGGCGAGGAAAGCCTCGATCGCGCCGCGCACCTCGGTGACCGGCGGCCGCCGCGGGCCGGCGATCAGCAGCACGTCGCAGTCGGCGGGAATGCCCTCCGCCCCGGAGAGAACCAGCTTGCGCAGATCATAGCCCTCGCGCCGGATCTCGCGGGCGAAATCCGTGTAGCCGCCGAGCAGATCGTAGTCGTCGATGTCGCGCTCGCCCTCGCCCTCCAGGGCGTAGATGACCGGACGCCGGGGCTGCGCCAGACGCGCCAGTGCCGTCACGCAGAGCTGCTCGCCACGGAAGCGCGTGCGCGGCGGCGCCGTCGCGACGAGACCCTCCCCGGTCGGCGCGACGGTCTCGACCATCTCGTCCAGCGGCACCTTCTCGACGCGTTCCCCGCTGACGAAGACCACCGCCCAGCCGGTGACGCCGTGGAGCCGGGCCAACTGGGCCGCGCGCGCCAGGTCGCGGTACGGGTCGACAAGCTCGATCGCCAGCCGCGCGCCGCCCGCCGCAGCGGCCGCGTCGCGCAGGCTGGCCAGTAGCTGGCGCAACGGCTCGAAGTCCTTGTGGCTCCGCGGCAGCAGCACTTTGACATCCACCTCGCCGCGGGTCGCGGCCATCATTGTCCGCGCCCGCTGCGACAACCCCGCGTCGGGTCCGGGCAGGTGCCACTGGACACCGAGGCGGATCACGAGTAGATTGACGAGCACCAGCAGCAGTGTCGCCAGCCCGATTGTGGCGAGGCGGTGCATACCGGAACCCCAGCGCCGCAGGCGGACGCGCCATCGTCGGCGCGCCCCTCCCGCCGCCGTTTGGCGTCCGACCCTCCTGTCGCCCCGCGTCATCGGCGGGCCTCCAGGAGGTGCCGGCTGACGAAGAGGCACCACGACGACAGGGAGAGGTGCAGAACCAGGCTGTGCAGCGCGAGACGCCCCGCGGCGGCATCCAGCAGTTCCGTCACCAGCGGAAAAGCGGGCGCCTGCAGGTGCCCGCCCAGGAAGAGCCGCGACAGAGCGGCCCACGCGAGGATTGCGCCGCCGCCGAGCAGGAGCGTGCCGATCGCCGCCGCCCAGGGACGACGCGCCAGCACGGAACAGAGCACTCCGAGAGCCGTCCAGCTCAGGCCGTGCAGGCCGAGCATCACCATGCCCGTCGCCAGCGCGGCGGGGGGCGGCAGCTTGCCCGCGAGGCCGCGCGACAGGAAGAGCCAGGGCACCCCCGCGCCCAGGATGCCCAGCAGGACGGTGCCGTAGGCCGCCAGGAACTTGCCCACGATGACCCGGCCGACGGCGAGCGGCAGGATCATGAGCTGCTGCAGGGTGCCCGCCGCGCGCTCGCCGGCGAAGAGCGGCATCGTGACTAGGATCGCCAGCAGGGGCAGCGGCAGGGCGACCGCGAGGATCCAGAGCGCCTGCAGGCTCCAGAAGGTGCCCTCGCCGATCTGCAGCGCGGCGAAGAAGAGGCCGGCGCACAGGGCGAAGAAGGCGGTCAGGGCCGTGAAGACCGCCGGCGAGCAGGACATGGCGAAGGCCTCGCGGGCCCAGACGATGCGCGTCGTGCGGTTCATGCGGTTCCTTCGGCGTCCGCAGCGCAGGCGCGCCAGAGCGCCTGCAGGCGCTCCGCCAGCGGAGATTCGTCGGACTGGGTGTCCAGCGTGGCCACCAGCCGCCCGCGATAGAGCGCCGCGCAGCGCGGGCCGAGGCGGGCGGCCAAATCCATCCGGTGCGTGGCCAGCAGCACCGTCCCGTGGCGCGAGCAGCCCGCCAGCAGCACGCAGATGCGTTCAGCCTGTTCCGGATCGAGTCCCGCGAAGGGCTCGTCGAGCACGAGCAGCCGCGGCTCCGTCAGCAGCGCATCGGCGATTCCGACGCGGGTTCGCTGCCCCAGCGACAGGCGTCCGGCGAGCTGGCGCCGGAACGGCTCCACGCCGCAGCTATCCATCACGCTGCGTAGCCGGGCGCGAAGGCGCTTGCGCGCCAGTCCCTTCAGCTTGCCGCGGTACGTCAGGTGCTCCTCCACGCGCAAGTCGTTGTAGAGGGGACAGTTTTCCGGCAGGAAGGCTATCTGGCGGCGCACGAGGTCGGCACGCGCGCCGGCGGCGTCCACGCCGCCGACGAGCACCCGACCCGCCCCGGCCCTCAGCACGCCGGCCACGATGCCCAGCAGCGTGCTCTTCCCGGCGCCGTTGGGGCCGACGACTACGCGGACCTCGCCGGCCGGCACTTCCAGCGAGACATCCTGCAGGGCCAGGCGCCCGGCATAGCGCTTCTCAACATTCCGCACCTCTAGCATGTCGGACGCCTCTCGCCGGCCGGCCCCGCCGACTCACCTTCCCCGCCGCAGGCGCTCGGCGAGCCGTTCCGGCAGACCCGCCTCGACCACCTTCGCGGCGGCCGCCTCCACGTCGTAGGCCACGCGGCGGAACTCCAGATCCTTCCGCTTGGGTGTGTAGATCACATAGGAGCTCCGGGGATCGCCGTCCCGCGGCTGGCCCACGCTGCCCACATTGATGAAGTACTTGGTTCCGAACAGCACCTTTACATGGGTGTTGGCGTCGGAACGAATGATCTGGTTCTGCTTCTCGAACAACAGCGGAACATGCGTGTGTCCGTGGAAGCAGATGGGCGTCGTCTGGTAGGTGAAATGCGCCTCGGCGTCCAGCAGGTCGAAGACATAGCCCCAGCGGTCGGGCATGTCCAGCGTGCTGTGCACGACCGTCATGCCGCAGGCGTGCATGATCCGCGACAACGGCAGGCTTTTCAGCCAGTCGACATTATCCTCGTTGATCTGCCGCCGCGTCCAGGAAATGACGTTGGCCGCCAGCGGCTGGAAATCGTCGAGGAACTCGTCGTGCGAGCAGTAGTGGTCGTGGTTGCCGCGCACGGTGACGGCCCCCAGTCCGCGGATGATGTCGATGCACTCGCGCGGGTTGGCGTTGTAGCCGACCACGTCGCCCAGGCAGACGAAGTCCGTCACGCCCTCGGCGCGCGCATCGTCCAGCACGGCATTGAGGGCCTCGAGGTTGGCGTGCACGTCGGCAAGAATGGCATACCGTTGATCCATGCGAAGCAGGCTCCCGGGTTCAGATTCTCAGCAGGGCGGCGGCCACCGCCAGATCCTCGGCGATCGTCACCTTCAGGTTCACGGGGGCCCACTCGACCAGCCGCACGGGCGCCCCGATCTGTTCCAGCGCCGCGGCATCGTCCGTGACGACCGCCCCCGTCTCCGCCAGGCGCGCATAGGCCTGGCGCAGGAGATCGAGCCGGAAGGTCTGCGGGGTCTGCACGGTCCAGAGCTGGTCGCGGTCGACGGTGCGGCTGATGACCGGCGCCTTCTCGACCAGCTTGACCGTATCGACCATCCGCCGTCCGGCCACGCCGGAGCCATGCTGGTGCGCGCACTTGACCGTCTCGCTGATCAGGGCCGGTGTCACCAGCGGCCGGGCCGCGTCGTGGATGCTCACATAGCGCGTCTCGGGCGGCAGTTCGGCCAGTCCTTTGCGCACCGAGTCCTGACGGTGCGCGCCCCCGGCCACGACCGCCCGCAGTTTCGAGATGCCGAACATCTGGGCCATGTTCTTCGCGGCCTCGATCCGGTCGCGCCGGACCACCAGCACGATCTGCCGGATCTCCGGACAGGCCTCGAAGGCCATCATCGAGTAGGCCACCAGGGGGCGGGGCCCCAGGCTGAGAAAGGCCTTGTCGGTATTGGCGCCCATGCGTTCGCCCCGTCCAGCCCCCACGATTATCGCCGTTGTCATGTTCCGCTCTCGATTCCGAAAAAGAACCCCGTGCCGACGGCGGAAGTCCGCCCAAAAGGCAAGGGTTCATACCGTTTCACTTTATCAGGTGAGGATGGACGGGTCAAGGAACCGCTGCACGTGTTCGGTTGGCCACCGGGGGGCGCGCGGGAAATGCATGGAGAGGCGGGCTGGAGCCAGTGTTGCGTTTGCGAGCAAGGTGCGACAGGCATTCAATCGCGGATTCCTTCCGCGTCTTCCGCGTTTTCTGCGCGTTTTCTGCTGGCGCCGGACGGACGGGTGCGTTATAGTCCTGACAATGTCGTTGTTGGCAGGTCGGACACGCGCCGCGCCGAGGGGCGGGGCGGGTCACGGAAATGCGCGATGCCGGTCAACGTTGGAAAAACGGTTCTCAACATTGTCTTCTGGGCGGTGATGGTCATCATTGTAGTGGCCGGCGCCGCCATGGTTCAGCCCCACTTCCGGAACGGCCGGATGCTCGCCGCCCGGCGTGCGGAGCTCGAACGCGAGAACCTCGCCATGCAGCAGCAACTGGCCGCCGTGGAACGCCAGCAGACGCGCTTCCGCGACGATCCCGATTTTGTCGAGCATGTCGCGCGGCAGAACCGGCGCGCACGCCCCGGCGAAATCGTCTTCATCTTCGACGTGCCGGACGAGTAGCCTGAACTCGCCTTCCCCTCCCGCGCCTGCTATACTGGCGCGCATGGCAACGCCACGCATGTCCTACGGCTGCACGCTGACCGACGGGCAGCGCGAGAAGCTCCTCGCGCTCCTCGCGGCGGGCAACTACCGCCCGGCTACCGTTCCCCATACCGTCGTGGCCGTGGAGGGTCCCGGCTGCCACATCAACCTCTACACCAGCGGCAAGCTCCTCGTGCAGGGCAAGGGTACGGAGGACTTCGTCGTCTTCACGCTCGAACCGGAAGTGCTGGGCCGGGCGGCACTCGGCTACGAGGCGATCCTCGATCCCGCGGCCACGGCCCCGCACATGGGCATCG
>CAZYRQ010000003.1:0-24621 GCA_964649455.1 uncultured Lentisphaerales bacterium | reverse complement strand
TGTCGGCCACGGACAGCGGCAGCCCCGCCGGACATCCGTCGACGACCGCCCCGACGGCGGTGCCGTGCGATTCGCCGAAGGTCGTGACCCGGAAGAGATGGCCGAAGGTGTTGGACATGGCCGCATTGTCGCTGTTTTCCAGGTGGTTGGCAAGGCGGCAAACATGCTAGACTCTGCGTATGTCGACCGTCCATCAGATCCGCTTCCAGAAGCTGAATCCGCAGGCCAGCCTACCCGTGCAGGCACATCCCGGCGATGCCGGCATGGATCTGCAGGCCTGCGAGCACGTCACCCTGGCACCCGGTGCGCGAGGGCTTGTCCGCACCGGACTCGCCGTCGAGATTCCCGAGGGGCTGGAGGGGCAGGTGCGTCCGCGCAGCGGGTTGGCCCTCAAGCATGGCGTCACGGTGCTGAACGCCCCGGGCACGATCGACGCCGGCTACCGCGGCGAGATCGGCGTCATCCTGGTGAACCACGGCGAAGCGCCGTTTGTCATCGCGCCGGGCATGCGCATCGCGCAACTGG
This sequence comes from uncultured Lentisphaerales bacterium, assembly GCA_964649455.1. GTDB lineage: Bacteria > Verrucomicrobiota > Kiritimatiellia > RFP12 > JAAYLN01 > JAAYLN01. Next base: position 24,096 of record CAZYRQ010000003.1, on the reverse strand, counting down.
TCCTGGCGGAGGTGGCGCGGGTGATGGTGACGCTCGCGGACGAACTGGGCGCCTCCGCGCGTGGCGCGGGCGGCTTCGGGTCGTCCGGCACGTAAAAACAAGCCGGGCCGTTCATCGAAACGCCGGAGGCGAGGCCAGGTGGCGGCCTGCGCGCGGCGCGATCCGCGCGGCCGGAGGCACGTCGGCATGGAAGCTGCTTGGCTTCTAATCCGAGCGGGTTGCAGATCCGCATGCCCGGGGATGCGCGGCTACGAGATGAACGTGAAACGACGGAAGAACCCATGAATGAAGCGATCGAACAGCAGGTCCAGGCCCTTGCGGAATGCCGCGGGCGCATGCTGGCGGCATTCGGCCAGGTGATTGTCGGCCAGCGCGAAGTGCTGGACGAACTCCTGATCACGGTCTTCGCCGGCGGTCACAATCTGCTCGAGGGAGTGCCCGGCCTGGCCAAGACGCTGATGATCAACACCCTCTCCCGCATGCTCTCGCTCACGTTCAACCGGGTTCAGTTCACCCCCGACCTGATGCCCTCCGACATCACGGGCACCAACGTCATCGAGGAGGACCACGCCACCGGTCGCCGCGTGACCGTCTTCATGGCCGGTCCGATCTTCGCCAACATCATCCTGGCCGACGAGATCAACCGCACGCCGCCCAAGACGCAGGCGGCCCTGCTGCAGGCGATGCAGGAGATCGAGGTCACCGCCGGCGGCAAGACCTATCCGCTCGAACCGCCCTTCTTCGTGCTGGCCACACAGAATCCGATCGACCAGGAGGGAACCTATCCGCTGCCCGAGGCGCAGAAAGATCGGTTCCTGCTGAACACCTTCATCGGCTATCCCTCGACGGACGAGGAGGAGCAGATCGTAGAGCGCACGACCTCGAACGAGGCCCCGGCGATCGAGCGCGTGTGCGACCGCGCGACGGTCATCGCCTTCCAGAAAGTCGTCCGCGCCATTCCCGTGTCGCGGCACGTCACCGGCTACGCCGTCGACCTCGTGCGGGCGACGCGGCCGGGCGGGGAGAATCCCTTCGCCTTCATCCGCGAGCAGGTGGCCTGGGGCGCGGGTCCGCGCGCCAGCCAGGCGCTGATCATGTGTGCCAAGTGCCGCGCGGCGCTCGACGGCCGCATCAACGTGTCGTGCAACGACGTGCGTCAACTGGCGCTGCCAGTGCTGCGCCACCGCCTGGCGCCGAGTTTCGTCGCCGAGGCCGAGGGCATCCGTTCCGACGATATCGTCAAGCGCCTGCTGCAGGAGGTTCGGGAACGTACGGAAGCCTGACGCGCCACCGGCGGAACCGGATGCGGCCGGCGAAGGGACTGAATTGAATCGGCGCCATTCCATCGCGACTTCCCCGCCACGACCGCGCGGCTGGCGCGGACTCGTCGACCGGCTCGGCCGCCGCATCCGCGAGGCGGCACGGCCGCCCGCCGCCGGGCGCGTCAAAACCGAGCCGATCGCGGGCGACGGCCAGCGCTATCTGGATCCCCGGATCCTGGCGACGTTCGGCCTGACGCCGTTGATCGCCCGGCGCGTGGTCGAGGGTTTTCTGACCGGCCTTCACCGCAGTCCCTTCCGCGGGTTTTCCGTCGAGTTCGCCGATCACCGCGACTATGTCCCCGGCGACGACATCAAGTTCATCGACTGGCTCGTCTTCGGGCGCACCGACCACCTCTACGTCAAGCGCAGCGAGGAAGAGACCAACCTGCGCTGCTTCCTGCTGCTCGACCGGTCGGCCTCGATGGGGTTCGGCACCGAAGGACTGACCAAGTGGGACTACGCCTGCTTCCTGTCGAGCTGCCTCGCCTACCTGATGCTCAAGCAGCAGGACGCCGTCGGTCTCGCGCTGCTGGGCGAGCCCCAGGGCGTGCTGGTGCCGGCCCGCTGCCGCAGCCTCCACCTGCACCAGCTCATGACCGTCATGATCCAGAACCCGCCGTCCGGCGGCGTCGACCTGGCCGCGAGCCTGCGCAAGACCGTGCGCCTCCTGAAGCGGCGCAGCCTGGTGGTGGTCGTCAGCGACCTGATCGACGAGCCGGAGGCGACGGTCAGGGCCATCCGGCTGCTGCGCAGCCACAAGCACGATGTGATCGTCTTTCACATCCAGGATCCGGTCGAGATCACCTTCGACTTCGACGGCGCCGCGCTGTTCCGCGACCTCGAGACGGGCGAGGAACTCGAGGTCGATCCGGCCGTTGTGCGCGGCGAGTACCGCCGCAGAATGAGCGACCTGCAGGCGTTCTGGATCCGGCAGCTGCGCGAGGCAGGCATCGACTACGTGCCGATCGACATCCATCAACCCTATGACCAGGCGCTGGCGGCCTACCTGAAGCGCCGCGCCGAAAGGCGTGGCTGAAGCAGGCGCCGCGAACCACGTGCATGTTGAGTTTTCTGTCACCCCTGGCGCTCGTGGGACTGGCCGTGCTGGCCGTCCCGGTCGCGATCCACCTCTTCAAGCCCAAGCGCGTACGGGTGGTGCCGTTCAGCAGTCTGCGCTGGCTGCGCGAGAGCCGGCAGCGGATATCCAAGCGAGTGCAATGGCACCAGTTGCTGCTGTTTCTCCTGCGCGCGGGCACGCTGGCGCTGCTGGTGCTCGCCGCAGCCCGGCCGCTGCTCGCACGGCGCGGCGGCGGCGGCGCGGCGCACCGAGTGGTGGTCATCGACGCCGGACGCGCCATGGGGTATGCAGGCGCGCGCAACCTCACCGCGATGACCCGCGCCAGGGGCGTGGCGGTCGACATCCTTTCCCAGGCGGGCGCCGGCGACCTCTCTTCCGTCTGCATCGTGGGCGAGACGGCGCGTGCGCTCGGCCCGCTCACGCCCGATCCCTCGGTCTTTAGCGAGGCCATCACCCGGTTGCGTGCCGAAGCGGGCGAACGGCCGGTGACCGCGGCGCTGCGGCTCATTCCCCTGCTGCAGCGCGGCAAGCCCCGTCCCGAACGGATCGAACTTTTCTTCCTGACGGCCAACCTCGACGCGAGCTGGCGCCAGTCGGAGATCCGCGAGTTCCTCGACACCGCCCAGATCCCCGTGCGTGTCACCGTGCTGTCGATGGCCGAGAGCGACATGCAGAACGCCTGGATCGCCACCGCCGATCACCTGCAGGGGCCGGCGCCCGGTTCGCAGGTGCTGCGGGTGCAGGTGCAGGCGAACGACGCGCAGATCACCCGGCGGACGGTTCGACTGTCCGGTGTCCAGGGGATGCCGGATGCCGAACAGGACGTCGCGCTGGAGGCGGGGCGGCCCGCCTGGGCGACGTTTGGGCTGCCGGGCGGCGACGCCGGCGGCGTCCGCACCGGCCTGCTGACGCTCTCGCCTTCCGACGCGCTGCCGGACGACGACCGCTACTGGATCGACCTGGCGCCGCGCGGCCGGCAATCCCTCCTGCTGATCGAGGCGGAGACCACGCAGGTGCGTGAGCTGCAGCCCGGCTTCCATCTGCGCACAGCCCTCGCCACGCTGGCCGAAGCCACCCCGGGCCGCTTCCAGTTGAACGTCCGACCCCCCGGCGCGGTGCAGGAGAGCGACGTCCTGCAGGCCGACTGGGTGCTGTGGGTCGATCCGCGCCCCGTGGCCGAAGGCGTGCTGGCGGCGCTGCAGCGCCGTGTCATGGCCGGCGCCGGACTGGCGCTTTTTCTCGGCCCCACCACCGATTTCGTCTTCTGCAACGATGCCCTGTTCAAGGCGCCGCCCGCCGACTACTCGCTGCTGCCCCGCCGGGTCGGCGAAACGGTCGCCGCCGGTTCCGGCCAGCCGCGGGTGCGGCTCGCCGACGTGGTCTGGTCCCATCCGCTGCTGTCGCCCTTTGCCGATCCCGTCTATGGCGATCTGGCGCGCGCGAACTTCAACGCCTATGCGCGGATGGAGGCCGCCGAAACGGGGCGGGACCGTGTGCTGGCGGCCTTTCCCGACGCCACACCCGCCATGCTTGAAGCCGATGTGGGGGCCGGCCGCGTGCTGGTGCTCAACACCTCGGCCAACGACGCCTGGAGCGATTTCCCGCGCCTGCGCGGCTTTCTGCCCTGGGTCGATGGCCTGCTGGTCCATCTCGGCGGCGCGACGCACGGCCGCAAACTGGGAGTGGGCGACGCGGCGTATCTCGTTCTTGCTGATCTGCAGGAAGGCCGGCCGGTCGAATTTCTGGCCCCCGACGGGCGGCCGATCAACATCTCGCTGGAGGCGCGCGCCGGCCGCCGGATCGTCCAGAGCGCCCCGTTGAGCCAGCCCGGCATCCATACCCTGCGCTACACCTCCGACGCGGGGGAGGGGATGGAGCTGCCCGTCATCGTGCAAGCCGGGAGGATGCAGAGCCGGCTGATGCCCATGGATGCCGAAATTCTCGCGGACTGGTGGGCGCCGGCATCCCTGGAGGTAGTCGTGCCCGGGAGCGCGTCGCGTGTCCTGGCCGGCAGCACGCTCCGCAACAGCCTGGAACTCGTGCTGCTACTGTCCGCCGTGATCCTTTTCTTCTGCGAAACCCTGCTGGCCAGCCACCTGTGCCCCCGGGCCAACCCCCGCATCACGAGCGCCTCCGCGATCGCCAAACGGGGCTTCTTCCGTGACCGGACCGACCCTGCGGCGACGCCCGGTTCTTCGGCGGGAGGCGCGCCATGAGCCTCGCCTGCTATCCCTTTCTCGGCAGGGGCCTGCTCATCGCGCTGGCGCTGCTCCTGCTTCTTGCGGTCGGCTGGAGCGCCAAACTGCTGCGCGACCGCCGCGTGCCGCGCTTCTGGCTGACGGTGCTGACGGCCCTGCGCGCGGCCGCGGCCGGCATCATCCTGCTCATGCTGCTGCGCCCCGTGATCCGCTTTTCGCGCGAACGACCGGCACGGCCCGACCGCCTGGTGCTGATCGACACCTCGGCCAGCATGAACCGCAGCGACACGCCGAACGGCGAGACGCGCCTGGCCCATCTGCTGCGGCGCCTCGACGATCCCGCGGTGCGCCGGCAGAGTCTCGGCGGGGCGACGCTCCACTGGTTCGCCTTTTCCGATCACGCCCGACCGCTGGACGCCGGCGAGCTTCCCCGGCTGCAGGCGGATGGCGCCGATACCGACTATGCGGCAGCCTTCGAAGAGGCCCTGCTCCTCTATCAGTGGGGCCTTGAAGATCCCCAGGCCAGGCGACTGAAGCCCCGCATCCTGCTGCTGAGCGACGGCGCCGACCGCGGACGCCTCGACGCGCGCGCGGTCGCCGCGCGCCTTGGTGTGCCGGTGGATGTGCTCCCGCCAGAGACGGTCGATCAGGCGCTGCGGCCCCACATGGCCATCGCCGATGTCCAGCACAGTCCGCGTGTCCTGCTGGGCTCCGATCTCCGCCTGCAGGTGACCGTGCGCCAGCAGGGTTGCGCCGGCGTGCCGGCGCGCGTCGTGCTGGCCGAGAACGGCCAGTCGCTGGTTGAGCAGCCGGTGGCGTTCACGAAGCCCCGCGAAGAACAGCAGTTCATGCTGCAGTTCCGCCCCGACCTGGCCGGCGTGCGGCGCTACTCCCTGAGCCTGGCCACCGGTGCCCCGGCGCCCGGCGACCTGCTCCTGTCCGCGACCGGCCGTGTGGTGACGGTGCGGGTCGAGACGGCATTCCACGATATCCTGATGGTGGAGACGGAGTGGCGCTGGTCGTTTCCGTTCCTGCGGCGCGTCATCGAGGGTGACCCCGCCTTCGCCTTCAGCGGTTTCCTGTCGCGCGGCGCGGGTGTGTTCATCCAGTTCGGCGAACCGCGACGGCGGGTCAACCTCACCGGCTTTCCCCGCTCGCTGGCGGAACTGGAGGGGTTCGACACGGTCATCTTCGGCGATGTGCGTCCCGACGAACTGCCGCCGGCGCTGATCACCGCGCTACCGGTCTTCGTGACCGAGCGCGGCAAGTCGCTGGTCTTGGTGGCCGGGCCCCACATGGGCGCCTGGCTCCGCCATCCCAGTCTGGCGTCGCTACTGCCGGTCGAACTCCTGCCGGGCGGTGGACTCGTCGACGGCCCCGTGCCGGTCCGGATCAGCGACGAGGCCCGCTCCTCCGCCTTCTTCTTCGCCCCCGACGGTCGCGCCACGCTCACCCGCTGGCGCCAGTTGCCCGACATGGACCAGATCTACGCCCCGCTGCGCAAGAAGCCGGCCGCCACGATCCTACTCGAGGCTCACGGCCGCCGCAACGCCTTCGGGCCGCTGATCGTCGCCGCCGTCCAGACCGTCGGGCGCGGACAGGTGCTCTTCGTCGCGACCGACACGCTCTGGAAGTGGCAGATGCTCGGCACGATGGACGACGACGGCAACACGCCCTTCACCGTCTTCTGGCGGCAGGCCTTGCGGGCGATCCGACCCGAACGGGCCGGCACGGGAATCGACCTCTGGCTGCATCCCGACCGCACACGCGTCGAGCAGGGCCGCGATGTGGTGCTCCACGCGCGTCTCGACGGCAGCGTTCCGCAGCGGCAGGTGCGGCTGGCCGGCCGCGTCCACGCCGGCGCGGATCGCGATCTTCCCCTGGCCTTTACGCCGCAGCCCGACGATCCCAGCCGGTTCCAGGCCGTTTTCGTGGCCGGCGAGCCCGGGGTGTACGAGATTCTCGCCGACGTGCATGGCGGCGGAGACCTGCTCGGCACCGCCGCGACGCAGATCGAAGTGGTCGCCCGCCCGCCCGAAGATGCGGAGGAACCGGCCAACAGGCTGGGTTTGATCCGCCTCGCGGCGGCGACAGGGGGACGTCATCTCGCGCGGCCGCCCGACGACGACGATTCGCACACGGCGCGGCAGGCGCGGCCAATGGAACGCCGCCTGACGGTCGTCGATCTCTGGTCCAACCTCGTGCTGCTGCTGGCGCTGACCCTCGTCCTGGGGATCGACTGGCTGCTCCGCCTGATGCGAGGCTACATCTGATGAACGCCAACCCCCACCCGACACCGGCCGATCCCGGTGAGCGCGCGGCCCCGGCAGTGGATCTCGACACCGGGATCGCGGTGCTGCGCCGGATGATCCGGCGCGGGCGCCGACGCTGGAAGCGCCTGGTGCTGCTCGAGGCGGTCGGGCTGGCCGTGGCCGCCCCGCTCGCCTATCTCTGGCTGATGTTCGCCTGCGACGCCCTCTTCCACTTCCCGGCCGCGGGCCGCTGGAGCGCCAGCCTGATCTTCTTCGGCGTTGTCGTCTGGCAGGGCCTGCGTCTGCGCCGCAGCTGGCGCCAGGCGCACTTCACCGATGACCAAGTCGCCCTGGCGATGGAACGCCATGCTCCCGGCGGTCTCGACAACCGGCTCATCAACTCCGTTCAACTGGCGGCCGAGGGAAGCGGCCTCTCCCCCGCGTTGCGGGCTGCGGTGGTGCGCGAGAACCACGAGCGGCTGCGCCAGGTGCATGTCGCCCAGGTCGCCCGCAGCCGTCCGGCCTTCATCCGCATCGGTTGCGCGGCGCTGGCGATCATGGCGGGGCTCGCGTTCCGCCTGCTGCAGCCCGACCATTTCAGCGCCGCGGCCACGCGCATTCTGCTCCCCTTTGCCGCGAGCGACCCGGCCTACCGCACGCGGCTGCGCGTGGCGCCGGGCGACGTCGAGATCGGGCGTGGCGGCGATGTCGAGCTCATGATCGCCATCGAAGGCGAGATCCCCCCCCGGCTGCTGCTCATCACTCGCGAAGAGGGGATCCGCATGACCGGGGAGATCCGGGTGCCGCCCGGCGCGGCCAGCGTGCGGCACACGCTCCGCGATATCCGTGTCTCGCGCACCTACGCCGTCCGCGGCGGAGACTATGTCTCTCCGTTCTACACGATCAGCGTCCCCGTGCCCACGGGCATCACGCGCTTCCGCGTGCATTACCAGTACCCCGCCTACACCGGGCTGCAGCCCCGTTCGCAGGACGGCGCCGGTGGGGATCTCGAAGCCGTCGCCGGCACCGAGGCACACCTGCAGGTCACGGCGGACCGCCCGCTTGAATCGTTGAATCTGCTGTTTCGAGGGGCCGCCTCGACCAACGGCGAAGTGCGGGCGCGGGTGCCCCTCGAACGCGTGGCCCCGACCGAGTTCGCCGGTTCGCTCGCGTTTGAGGAGTCGCGCCGCTACCAAGTCGAGATGGTGGAGAAGGGCCGCCCCCCCGTCGTCAGCCGCGCCTACTCGATGACGGTCGTCGAGGATCGTCCGCCCGACGCGCAGGTGCTCGGCCTGGCCGACGGCGACGTGCTGCCCGAAGACGCCGTCCAGTCGATCTCGCTCGCGGCGCGCGACGATTTCGGGCTGGCCGAGATCGGGCTGTTCAGCCGTCTGAAGCAGCAACGCGAGATGCCCTGGGAACCACTCAAGACCTGGCTGGCCGCGGCGGGCCAGGCCGATTTTGCCGCGGACTGGGTGCTGGCCATCGCCGCGACCGGCGCCGCCGAAGGCGATGTCGTCGAACTCCAGCCGCGCGGGCGCGACCGCCATCCGCAACGGACTGCCGTGTGGAGCGCCGGCGAGGTGGTCGCGCTCCGCATTGGCGGCGGGGAAGCAGAGCTGCAGATCGAGTATGAAGCGATTCTGGCGGCGGAACAGGGGCTGGGCGAGTTGATCCGCCAGGCGCAGACGGCCGCCGGGGAAGTCGGCACGCTTACGCGCCGTCTCGAATCCGGCGCGATGGGACGGCTCGATGACCGGGCCACGCTGGAGAATCTGGCTGGCGAGATCCGGCGCCTGGCCGCAGGCCAGGCGTCGATGCGCAGCCGGGCGGCGATGATCGCGCGGGCGATGCCCGAGAGCGCCGGCGGCATAAAGGTGTCGATCGGCCTGCTCGCCGATACCGAACTGGTTCGTGGGGTCAAGGCCGTCGAAAGCGTGCTGACGCGCGAGGATCCCCGGCAGAAGCTCGCGGCGCTCGCCGAATCGCGCCTGACCCTCGAGCGCGCCCAGCGCAGCTTCCAGGAAATCCACGGGAATCTCGTTCAGTTCCGCGAGGGCTGGGAACTGGAACACATGGTGCCGTTCACGCAGATGGTGGCGGCGCGCCAGGGCAAACTGGGCGGCGTCTCGTCGCGCTACGCCAGCCTGCCGTCCGAAATCCTGACCGCGCGTGTCCGCCAGGGATGTGAGCGACGTCAGGAGAAGGCGAACGCGTTGACGCGGCTCGCCGCAGCCGCCTTCAGCGGCCTCTCCCGGCGCGGCGAGACCACGGGCGCCGAGATGGCCGCGGCCTACGGCGAGGCCGCGGCGACCCTGCTGGCCGATCCGGTCAAGGCCGGGCAGGCGGAAGCGGTGGCGCGGATCCGCGCCGTCGACTGGTCCGGCGCCGCCGTGTCGCAGCAGACCGCCGCGGCGGGGATCGAGGCAATCGTCGAGCGGCTCGTGCAGACGCAGGCCGACGTGGCGCGGGCGCTGCTGGCCCGATTGCAGGAACTGGCCCGGGACGATGTCGGGGCGCAGGCGGCCCTGAAGGTGCTCCAGGCGGGCTCGGCCGCCCAGTCCCTGGATGGCCTGTTCTCCGGCAGCGAAATCTCCGAAATGGTGGCTTTGGCCAGTGAACTCGAAAAGAAGCGTTTCGAGGAGCGGTTGCCGGATCTGCCAGCCGTCGGCGGCGACGGCAAGCTATCCGACTACATCAAGGGCCATGTCAAGGGCCAGCTCGACCAGGAGAAGGAACGCGACTTCTCCATCATGAAGCTCGCCCGGGCGCCCAGTGCCGAACGGGACGTCATGGAGGGGTTCGACACGGACGACAAGCTGGCCTTCTCGATCGTCGAAAACTACGAGGATGTCGTCGGCGAACTGCTGGAGGAGGCCGACGACCTGCGCGAAACCTACGACAGCATCCGCAACCTGCTCATGGGGCAGGATATCGAGGCCGGCTCGCCGGGCAAGGGTTCGCTGGGCATGGCCTCCGCCAGCGCGTCGGCGCCGACCGGCAATCAGAAGCCCGATACCAAGGAGCACGGCGGGGTCTCGCGCATCGGACGCCAGGGCGCGCGGGCGACCGGCATCGCCGCCGGCGACGAATCGATCAACCGGCGCGGCCGCGACGCGGCCCAGGAGAGCAGCCAGGAGGTGCCCGATGTCGCGGGCACGATCCAGGAGAAGATGTCCGACGATCCCGCGACCGATCATTCCACCGGGGTGGGGGGGCGCTCGGTCGAAGGCGAATTGCAGAAGAGCTTCAGCGTCAAGGATGCCGGGGAGTGGAAGGACGATATGGCCGATCGCGGCCAGGCGCCCCAGTCGAGCTATCAAATCGTCGAGCGCAGGGGATCGCCCCTCAGCCCTGCAGTCGCCGAAAAACTGCGCGCCATGGAGAGCCAGCAGGAGCAGTTGCTGTCGCGCATCAAGCAGATCAGGAAGGAGCTGGACAACTTGTTCCTGCCGACCGAGGCGATCGACGAGGCCCTGCGGCGGCACGCCGCCGCGCTGGATCGGCTGCGCCAGAGGCCCGATGCCGAGGCCTTTCGCGAGCAGACGGAAGCGCTGGAGAAGCTGGTGGGCGCGGCGATGGTCTTCGACCGTCCCGACGCGGCCTTCCAGCCCAGTCTGCCGCGGGAGCCGGTGCTGCGCGGCGAGATTCTCGACGAGTCGGCCAATCCGGCGCTGCCGGGCTACGAGGAGAGCGTCAAGCGTTACTACGAGAGGTTGGTGGAACCATGATCTCCGGACGACGCGGGATGTTGCGGCGGAGCCGGTGCCTGGCTGCGCTGATTGGGCTGGCGTGCGCCGCGGCGCGCGGCGCCGTTCTCCCCCGCGTCGAGGCGCGGCTGGGCGACGAGCGCCATCTCCAGTTTCTGGCCATCGGGGTCCGCGCCCTGGCGGTCGGCGACGCCCAGCGCAAGCTGGCCGTCGCCTTCGCGGCGGGCCGGCCGTTGTCGGCGTGTCTGCTGGATCTCGACGCGCGCGGCGACCTGGCGACCGGCATGCCGCTGCCCCTGCCCATGCCGGAAGTCGGCGGCCGGAAGGGCGTCACGGGCGAACCGGTCGCGGTGCGGTTCCATCCCCGCAAGCCGCTGCTCTACCTCTGGCGGCGGCAGGGTGTCAACGCGGCGAACGTGTCGCCGTTCGACCATCTGGTCGTGTTCGATGTGGCCAACCCGCAGGCGATCGGCGTGGTGACCACCGCCTGTTCGGGCGCCGCGTACCAGTCCGACCTGCTGCCGTCCGCGCTCGCCCTGGATGCGCGGGCGCGCCGACTCTATCTGCCGAACCTGCAATTGCCCCAGGATCGGAAAACGGCGCTCGGCTATCTGGCGCTGGACGAGCGCGGACTGCCGGTTGTCCGGGCCGGCGGGGAGCCGGCGGTCACGATCGCATCGACCGCAGCCACGCATGGCATCCACCGCTGGCCGTCCGGCAACGGGCTGGTGGCGTTGGGAGACCGCATCCTGCTGGCGGCGGGTTGGCGCGGCGCGCTCTACTGGGACACCAACAACCGCCTGGCGGCCATGAACGGCGTGGCCTTTCCCGCGTTACCCCGGGATGTGGTTCTGTTGACGGCCAGCGAGCGTTGGATCTACGCGGCTTCGCAAGGCGCGGATGGCCTGGCCTGCATCCGTCATGTGAACGGCTATCCGACCCTGCTGCCGCAGTCGCACCGTCTCCCCCACGCCAATTTCCAGTCGGCGCCGGTTCTGATGACGGGCCGGTCGCCGGCGTTGGCCCTTGCCGGCAAGCATCGGCTCTATCTCGTCGGACTGACCCCGGAAGGGGATTTCAGCGCGAACGACCGGACGCTCGAGGTCGCCTGGTTATCCGAAGGCGCGCCGCTCGCCTATTCGGCGCAAGCAGACCGGCTCTATCTGCCGGTGGAGGGTTGGCCATGAGCGCGCGGCGAAGCGCGGGGCGAGCCGGCCTGCTGCTGGCAGGACTGCTGGTGCTGTCCGCGCAACGATCCCTGCAGGCTGTGACCGTCTCCTTTGACGGGCGGCAGTCGCGGCGCATGGCCGTCATCGACGAGCAGGCCCGCCGCCTGAGCTGGGCCACCGTCGACCGCGTGGGCTCGCCCTTCAACACCCTGGGGCTCCTCCTGCTTCCGGGGCGCGCCTTTCTGATCCATTTCGACCTCGTCGGCATTCCGCCGGGGCAGCGCATCGTCAAGGCGGAATTGATGGTGCCGGTCGCCGCCGTCTCGGGCAATGATCCGCGCTTTCTCCTCTGGCGCCTGGTGGCCGAGTGGGGCCTCGGTGTGTGCTGGGATGAGCGGCTTCAGGAACCCGGGCCGCAAAAATGGGCGGTGCCGGGCGGGCGCGGCCCCGGGCTGGACCGCGCGCTGGAGCCGACCGCCGTCGTACGGGAAACGCAGGCGCGCCAGGTGCCGGTTAACGTGACTGCCGATGTCGCGCTCTGGCACGCCAGGGCGGCGCCGAACCAGGGGTGGATGCTGACGTCGGACGATCCCGGCAACTGGGTGTCCCTGAGGCCGCCGTTCTGGGATGCGCCGCAGCTCTGGACGCTTCAGGTCACCTACGAGCCGGAGGGAACGCCATGATCCTCCGCCGGTTCGCCCGCCTGACGGCAACCTGGAGCGTCGCCGCCGGCTGCCTGGCGCGGTTGCTGCAGCCCGTCGCCGCCGCGCCGCTTGCGGATCCTCCCCCGGCGACGGACAAGTGGCTGCCGGGATACGCCATCCGCTATCTGGTTCGCATCCAGGATACCGACGCCGCCCTGTTGGAACGCCAGACCGTCCAAGTCGCGCTACCAACGGGAGGCTGGCTCCAGCCGGACGCCGCGGATATCCGGGTCGTCGATGCGCGGCACGGCGTCGTGCCTGCGGTCGTGATTTCGCACGATCCGCGCGGCGACACCCTGCTGCAGTTCGCCCGCCGCGGCACCAACCGCTGGTACTGGGTCTATGCCGTCAATCCCCAGGCAGGCCCGCAGGTCGACGCCGCGACGATCGCCCGGATGGCGCAAGCCCGCGAAGCCAGTCGGCAGGAGACGCTCAAGACAATGAAGTTGCGGACCGAGTCGGCGCAGGCGGCGGGCGACCTGCGCGACACGCAGGCGCAGTTGACGCGCGAGCAGGAGACGTTGGCGCGGGTCGACAAGGAGATCGGACAGGTGCCGGGCTGGATCGCCGAACGGAATAGGGAATGGGCGGAGGCCACGGCGGCCGTCACGCCCCTGCAGGCCCGCGTGACGGCCGCCAGGACGGCATTCAGCGAAGCCGACCAACAAGCCAAGGCTGCTGTGGCGGTCGTCGCCGCCGCAGTCGAACCGACCGCCCGGGAGGCCGCCGAGGCGACCGCCCTGCCGCTGCGCATGGCCCTCGCCGGCGCGAAAACCAAGCTGGAGGCCGAGGAGAAGGTGCTGGCGTCCGCCCAGAAAAAGGTCAGCCAGGCCAGGGCCCGGATGCAGCAGGGAGAAAAACAGCTTGCCGACGCCCACGCCCTGAAACAGAAGACACAGGCCGCCATCACCGGGTTGACGTCGCGGGTCGAGACGCTCCGACGCCAGGTTGGGCCGCTGGCCGCTGCGGTCACCGCCGGTGCTGGGCGCGCCGAAAAGCTGGAGGACGAATACCGCCGACTCGCGCTCGATGCCGATCCGCGCCTGCATCGCGAGGGTTTGGCGGTCGAGGTGCGCGACTGGGGCGGCGACCAGTTGGACGAGCTCAACGACTGGCCGACGGTTGTCGCCGGTCTCCAGCGGAGCGACAACGTGCTCGGCAACGCCCTGATCACCGATGTCCTACAGAAGATGAATCCCTTCCGGCTCGGGGACACGCTCAACTTCGCCGCCTCGTACCGCGGCTTTCTCGATGTCAAGAAGGCCGGCCTGCACCGCTTCGTGCTCAACGCCGACGATGCCGCCTTCCTCTTCATCAACGACTATCTGGTCTTCTCGCGAGTCGGCTCCAACCAGCCGCTGCAAGCCCGGCTGGGCGTCTTTTCCGTGGGTGCCGACATCGAACTCGGCGAGGGCGTCTATCCGCTGGAAATCCACCAGGTCACGGGAAACACGCCCGGCGCGGTCGGGCGCTGCGCCTTCTACTGGATCACCCCCGGCGCCAAGACCTGGGCACGGGTGCCTTCATCCGCGTTCTGCCCGGCGCTGATGGCGCTGCCCGTGCGGGCCGAGGCCCCGGACGGCTCGCGGATTCCGATCCCGAGCATGGGAATTGCCAATTCGCTGAACGTCGGCGGCGCCGATCTGTTTCTCGCCCGGTTCGAGGCCGACGGCGCGGCACCGAGGCGGCAGCCCGCCTGGGAGTTCGGCGACGGGCAGCGCGGCGTCGGCACGGTGGTCGAGCACCTCTACTTCGCGCCGGGCGATTACGAGGTCAAGCTGCAGGCCCATCCGGACCTGCCGCCGTTCAAACGGCGGCTGCATGTCTGGCCCGCGCCGGTGCCGACCAGCCCGCTGGCCCTCGGGGATGCCGTCCGCGCGCTGGGACAGGTCGACCTGGATGAGTTCGACGCGCCGCGGCTCGCGCTGTGCTTCGCCCTGCTGCGGCAGTGCGGGCAGCCCGATCGCTGGCCGCTGATGGAGCGCGTCGCGGTTCGCCTGCTGCGCGGCCCCCTGCAGGATCTCCAGTACCGGATCCAGGTGATGACGGCCCTGATGGAGGCGCTCGCCCGCCAGGGGCGCTCGTCCGATGCCCTGGCCGTCGGCGCGCAAGCCCTCGCCGCCGCCGAACCCGTGCGCGCCCTGACCATCGCCGTGCAGGTGGAGCTAGCCATGATCCACTACCGGCAGTTGCAGGACTTCGATACCGCCGCCAAGATCTATGCCGCCGTTGTCGATGAGCACCGCCGCCTGGGTCTCGATGACGTCCGCGACGCCGCCATTGCCTGGGGCGACATGTACTTGGCCATGGGCGATATCTCGCGCGCGGCCTCAACCTACCGCCTGGCCGACAGCCTGGGACGGCCCGCCGGACAGCTCGCCTCGGTTGCCGACCTCTCCAGACGCGGCGGTCTGCTCCGCACCGCCGAGAAACTCCTGCGCGACGGCAGCATCCGCCAATCCCGCCAGATCCTCGAACGCATCGAGCAGGAGTATCCCGAACAGAAGGTCGAGGGGCTCTTCCGCTTCCTGCGGGCCGAGGCCGACCGCCACGCCGGCTTCTATGCCGAGTCGATCATGCACTACGAGGTGCTGCTGCGGATGCCGCAGTGGGCCGGCCACCATCCGCAGGCCATGGCCGGCCTGGCCGACGCCCACTACCGTCTCGATCAGTTCGACGAGTCGCTCAAGTGGCTGGATGTCATCCGCGAAAGCGACGCGCCCTTCTACGAAGACCGCAAGCTGAAAGCCTTCCGCGACGTCGCCGCCGACACCCGGCAGGCCAGCCGGGATGGCCGTCTGGCGCGGGCGCGCCTCGACCGCACCATCGCGTTCGACCAGGCCGCGTTCACCGGCGAGCCGCCGGTGCTGCTGCTGGGCACGCCCGCCTGCTCGACCAACGCGCTCACTTTCGGGCGCCTCACCACCCCGCACCCCTCCTTCACCATGACCTTCGACGTGCCCCAGTTGATCAGCGAGAGCGCCTACTGGATCGAGTTCTGGTTCCGCAACGAGACCACGGACTCCCATGCCACGCCGATCCCGCAGATCGAGATCCGCTGGGCCGGTTCATCGACCCCGTCCCAGTCGGTGGCGGTCATCCGCACCTTCGGCCTCGATTTCATGGGGGCGGCACGCCTGCAGGCGCCGATGGCCAGCCAAGGCGCGATCACGCTCACGTTTGTCAACTGGCAGGGCGTGCAGCAGATTCACGGGCTGCGGCTGCGCCCGGTGACGGCGCGCCGGGAAGAGGCGCTGCTGAATTTCTGGGAAGGGAGGGACACGCCCTGATGCGGCGCGTCCGTCGAACGGATATGAACGCGTACCCCCATCGTGCCTGCACGCTCAAGCGGACGGACCACCGCCGGCGGCGTCGGCTAATCCTGGCGGTTCTACTGGCCGGCGTCGCGCACGCGTGGGCCGGGGTTCCTGAGGTCCTAAGTTCCAACGGCATCGGCGGCGGACGCTGGAGCGATCCGCAAACCTGGCACGGCGGAATCGTGCCGGGCGTTTCGAACCCAGTCGTCATCAGTGGCACCGACACGGTTCATTTCGATCTGCCCCGTGGCGCACGGCCGCATTGCGCGGGTCTCGCGGTCGATCCGGGCGGCGTCCTGAGCTACCGGATGGACGGCGGAACCCACGTACTGGCGGTGAACGGTCCGGTCACGGTCTACGGCGTCATCCGCGCCGATGCGACGCGCGATCCCGACAGCCGGGCCGGACTCGAACTGGTTGCCGAAGCGGCGCAGGACCGAACCGTGACCCTGATGCGCGGCGGGGGCCTGCTGCTCTATGGGGCGCCGGCCCGGCACGCCGGGGAACCGCCCAACCTCAGCCTCTCGGCCGCCCCGGGTGGCGAGGCATCGGGCGGCCGAATCGTGGCCGACGGCGAGGCCCTGATCGACCTGCAGCGGGTGGCCCTCGCGGCGGTGAGCGTGCAGGCCTCCAGGCTCGACAACACCGGCTACCAGCCGAACGAGCGCCTGAACATCATCGCCTGCCACTTCACCAGCGGCGCGTCGGTGCGGCTGGACGCCTGCGACACGGCGGTCGTCCGGAACAACGTGTTCCGCACCGGCGCACAGCCCGTTCTGGCATCCAGCGCGATCACCCTCTCCAACGGCTGTCTCTGCGCCTGCCGGGGCAACCTGATCGACGGCTACCGCCGGGGCGTCGATTTCACCCACGAAGTCGATCCCTCGATTCTCGGCAACCGCCTGATGAATCTCGATGCGGGGATCGTGGGGGCGCAGGGGCGCAACTGCATGATCAAGGGCAACACCATCAGCAACGCCGTGACCGGCATTGAACTTTCTGGATGCTCGGGAATCGTCGAGAACCTGCGGCTGGAGAAGGCACGGCAGCACGGCATGGTTCTGCGCAAAGCCTCGATGCAGGTCACCGATGCCGTCTTTGCCGATTTCGATCCGGAAGCCGTGCCGCTACTGCTCGACAGCGCCACCGTGACGTTGCTCAACGCCAATCTCGATCCCAAGGCAATCCGTCTCGCGGGGGATCGTCCGGCCGAAGGCGACTGGGCTCAGGCCCTGTGCTATCTCGTCGTCCGGTTGACCGGCAAGGTGCCGCCCCGTTCCCTCGTGCAGGTCGCCACGGCCGCCGTCTCGGGGGGTGTTCCCAAGGGTGGCGCCGCCGACTTGAACGTGCGCAACTCCCCAGCCGATGTCGGCCCGGCCGGTTGGTCGCCCCTGCCGGCCACCATGCGTCCGCTGATCGTGCGCTCCTGGCGCATCAAGGGCGACGAGGAAGTCGCCGATCCGCCCTTCTACGACCTGACCGTGAGGCGGTTTCTGGCCGATGGCACGCCCGCCCCCACGCCCATCCATGCGCAGGTGATCGAACCCCGCGGCACCTGGTTCCGTCCGGTGCCCGACGCGGCCGTCGCCACCCTGGAAATCAAACTGCCGTGAGCCCGTACCACCCCATACGTTTCCGCCACATCCTCCTCGGCGGGCTGGCCCTGCTGCTGCATGGCGACGGGCTTCTCGCCCAGCGCCTCGTAAACTTTCCCCCGCCCGACGCCAAGCCGCCGCCGCCCCTGAAGTCGCCGCCCCGCACGCAGGCCAGCGGCGAGGACACCTTCCTGTTCGGCGAGAACGGCCCGGGCATGCGCCGCTCGCAGGAGCGGCGTCCGCCGCCGCCCACCACGCTGACCGTGATGGTCAAGCTCGAGTACGGCGAACGGCTCAAGTACGTATATCCCGACGGCACGGAGCAGGTCTTCGACCAGTGGCAGAGCTATCAGGACGACGGCTTTTGCATCATGCGCTTCGCGAACGAGCGGCTCGCGGACGGCAACAACTACACCTATGCCACCCAGCCGCTGGCCTCGGCGCGCTTCGATCCGCTCGACATCCCGCTCCTCTACATGACGGGCGACTACGACTTTGTGCTGTCGGATGACGAAGTCGGGAATCTGCGCCGCTACATTCTCGACGGCGGCACGGTCCTCTTGAACGCGGCCCGCGGTCGCGACGAGTTCTCCCGCGCCGTGGTGCGCGAGATGCGCCGCGTCCTTCCGCAGAAGCACTTCATGCGGATTCCGTCGGACCACCCGATCTACTCCAGCCGCTACCGCGTGGGACAGGTCATGACCATGGTCAACGGCGTCCAGTTCATGCGCGACCCCGCCATCCATGCGCTCGATATCGGCACGCGGGCCGCCGTGATCCTGGTGTCCGACGGTTTCGGCGCCGCCTGGAGCGAAGCGGCCTACCACCCGGCGGGATCCCACATCGTCGGCGAATCGGCGGTGCGCCTCGGCGTCAACCTCGTGGCCTATGTCCTCGGCAACACCGAGTACGGCCGCTTTCTGGCGCAGACGTTCCCGCAGTATTCGGGGCAGACGCGCGCCGGCGACGTGTTTCGCTTCGCGCTGGGGCGCTACACCGGGAGCTGGAACGTCAATCCCGCGCTGCAGAACAGCCTGCTGCACGGCCTCAACCGCAACACCGGGCTGGCCGTCGACTACGCGCCGCGCCACCTGGCCCTCGACGACGAGGCGCTGCTGCACGAGCCTCTCCTGCTGCTCACCGGGCACTACGATTTCGAGTGGAGTGAGCGCGAGATCGGCAACCTGCGCAACTACCTGCGTCGCGGCGGCACGATCTTCGCCAGCGCCGCCGCCGGCCTGAGTCCCTTCGACAACGCCTTCCGGCGCGAGATCGCGCGTGTCCTTCCCGATACCGAGCTCATTCCCCTGCCGCCCACCCACCGCCTCTTCAGCGGCGCCTGGAATCCCGTCGGGCAGGTGGAATACACCGCCGCCGCCCTGCGCGAGGATCCGACGCTCCATTGGCCGCGGTTCTACGGGATCATCCAGGACGGCAACCTGGTGGTCGTGTACACGCCCTTTGACTGCTTCAGCGGTCTCAACCGCGAGTCGAACGGCTACGCCCGCGGCCTGACCGCCGACGACGCCCTGCGCGTCGCCATCGCCGTCGTCACCTACGCCATGAGCCATTGAGGCGCGGAGTGTACCGCACCGGCATCCCGGTGCCGGTGGGCTCCGCGAGAACAGGGGCTAGACCTTTGTTTCCCACCCGTTGCGGCAGTAGTCCCGGCGGAGCCAGTGGCGGTCGCCGGTGTCCTTGGCGAAGGTGCAGGCGGCGGGATCCCAGTCGAAGCCCGTGTCGTAGACGTAGCTCAGGTTGCAGAGCTGGCAGAGGATGGCCGCGCGGGCGCCCGTCTCGGCCGGCGCGATGGTCGGCTGGCGCGTCTTCATGCAGTCGATGAAGTTCGCGATCTGGTTGGGGCTCTTGTAGAGCTGGAGCGGAAGCGTGTCGATGGCGTAGCGGGAGTCGAGCCGGTCGAGGGTCGTGACGAGCGCGTTGTCCGCCTGCTGCACCGCGACCTTGCCGTAGTCCTTGCCGACCGAGGCCGCGACGAGCGCCATGCCGGTGAAGTCGGCGGACGCAAGCGCCTGGCGGACCGCCGCGTCGGGCTCGACGCCCGGGCCTTCCCAGACGGCGATCTTGCCGCGGTTGACGGCCACGATGCCCTTCGTCCCGTAGAAGATCGTGCCCCAGGTGGAGAACGGGTTGTGGTGGATGACGAGGCCGTTCGCGAAGACGAACTGCATGCCCTGTTGGCGGCGGCCGCCGTGGAGCGGGTTCGTGGAATGGGGCGCGTCGGAGCAGAGGATCTTCACCGGGCCCGACCGATCCATGTCGATGCCCCACTGGGCGATGTCCAAATGGTGCGCGCCCCAGTCGCCGCAGTAGCCCGTGGCAAAATAGTCGTCGAAGCGCCAGAACATCGGATAGAAGTTGTTGACGCCGCGCGGCGCGCACTGGTCGGAGTATGGCGAGTAGGGCGCCGGCCCGAGCCACAGGTTCCAGTCGACGTCGGGGTTGGGCGCGCCCTCGGCCGCAGCGTTGTCGGGCCGCGAGTAGAAACGGTGGGGCTGCGAGGGGCCACCGATGAGCGGCGCGTGGGTGCCCTCGCCGAAGTTGCAGTCGACGACGCGGATCTCGCCGGCAATGCCGTTGCGGACCAGCATCGCGGCCGTGCGGAACTCGCGCCAGGAGCGCTGCATCGACCCGGTCTGGAAGACGCGCCCGTACGTGGCCTGGGCCTGCATCACCTTGACGGACTCGTCGACATTGTAGGTGAGGGGCTTCTCGCAATAGACGTCCTTGCCGTGCTTCATGGCCTCGACGGCGATGTAGGCGTGCCAGTGGTCGGGTGTCGCGATGCAGACGGCGTCGATCGCGGGGTCGGCGATCACCTCGCGGAAATCGGCGACGGCCCTGCAGGTGCCGACCAGCGGCTTGAGGGCGTCGTTAGCGGCGTAGTACGCATCGACGCGGCGGACGCCGTCCTCGCGGCGGACGCGGTCGCAGTCGCAGATGGCGGCGACGATGACGTCGCGCGTGATGAACTCGCTGAGGAGGACTTCACGGCCCTGGATGCCGATGCCGATGAGGGCGACATGGGGGCGCTCGGAGAGCGGGATGCTTTTGTTCATGGACTCAAACCTTACCAACCCCGGCACTTGCACCGGCAAGCAGCAATCTTCCGTCAAGGGTTGACGATGAAAAGTTACTAAAGATGAAAAGCGCGGGCAAGGCCGATATGGTATCACGCCAATCGATTCTCCGGCAGATGACCGCCATCGAACGGATGGAGCGGGGCAAGATCTGCCCCATGCGGGGCGGGAAATACCTCAATCTGCAGTCCGGTGAGGGGAGGCCGGAACGTGGTGTGCTATGTCCGCCAGAACGACAGTCCGCCAGAACGAGCTCGACGCCGTCTGGCAGGCCGTCGAGGACGACAACAGGTTCATGGAACTGGCAAGGAGTATGCCGATCTGGCCATCCAGGACATACGAAAAGCGGCCCGAACAGCAGAAGCCGCGCCAGGAAAAGTCAAAAAGAATGTTTTTTGATGCACGCGCGCCCTGCGCCTCAGTCAAATTGCTGTTGAGTAGAGTGGGGGGATTGGGGTACAGTGAACTCCACTCCTGAATCGTCGGCCTGGAAGCCACATGAATATCGACCACAAGTACCGCCAGTTCCTGCCCGAGTCCCGCCGGGTTGTCGTCAAGATCGGCACGCGGGTCATCGCCCAGCGCACGGGACGGCCGGATCCGGTGCGGCTGCACAGCCTCGTCGCGCAGATCGCCACGCTGCGCCGCCGGGGCATCGAGGTGGTCGTCGTGACCTCGGGCGCGGTCGGCGCGGGGATGGAGGCGCTCGGCATCCGCGAGCGCCCCACGGTGGTTTCCGACCTGCAGATGTGCGCGGCGGTCGGCCAGGCGCGCCTGATGACCGCCTACACCAAGCTCTTCCTGGCTCACAAAGTCCGCATCGGCCAGGTGCTCCTGACCCACGACGACTTCGACCACCGCGTGCGCAACGCCAACGCCAAGCGCACGCTCGAACACCTGATCCGCGCGGGCGTCGTGCCGATCATCAACGAGAACGATGTCGTGGCCGACGAGGAGCTGAAGGCCGAGTTCTCCTTCGGCGACAACGACTTCCTGGCCGCGCTGGTGGTGAAGCTGATCCGGGCCGACCTGCTCGTCATCCTCTCGACGGTCGACGGCGTGCTGCGGATGGACGGCGCGCGGCGGCGGCGCCTCCCGTGCATCGACAAGATCGGGCCGGAGGTCTACCGGCTGGTCAATCCCGGCGCCAGCGCGCTCTCCAAGGGTGGCATGGACTCCAAGCTGCGCTCGGCGCAGATCGCGACCCGCGCGGGCTGTTCGGTGGTCATTGGCAACGGGCGCCGGAAAAACACGCTGGCCGACATCCTGGCGGGCAAGGATGTCGGCACGCTCATTCCCGGCACGAGCCTCTAAGGAGCAGCGGCGATGACTCTGCAGGAGACGATGCGCGGCATGGGCGACGCGGCGCGCGAGGCGGCGCGGCGGATGGCGACGGTCAGCACGCGGCGCAAGAACATCGCCCTGCGCGCCATGGCCGCTGCGGTCGATACCCGCCGCGACCTGATCAAGACCGCCAACGAGCGCGACCTCAAGGCCGGCCGGCAGGCCGGGCTGTCGCCGGCCCTGCTGGATCGCCTGGCTCTGACCGACGCGCGGATCGACGGCATCATCCGCGGTCTGCGCGAGGTGGCCGACCTGCCCGATCCAATCGGGCGCTGCATCAACCGCCGCCGCCGTCCGAATGGCCTGGTCATCCTCAAGCAGCGCGTGCCGATCGGCGTCATCGCCATCGTCTACGAATCGCGTCCCAACGTCACCGCCGACGCCGCCGCCCTCTGCCTCAAGGCCGGCAACGCGGTGATCCTCCGCGGCGGACGCGAGGCGCTCCAGTCGAACCAGGCCATCGCCGAGGCGCTGGCCAGCGGCGCCGCCGAGGCCGGTCTGCCGGCACAGGTCGTGCAGCTGGTCACGACCACCGACCGCGAGGCGGTCCGCGAGCTCGTGCAGATGCACGACCGCATCGACCTGGTGATCCCGCGCGGCGGCGAGTCGCTGATCCGCGCCGTCGTCGAACAGGCCCGCGTGCCCGTGATCAAGCACTACAAGGGCGTCTGCCATGTCTTCGTGGACGAGTCGGCCGACCCCGACATGGCGCTGGCGATCATCGAGAACGCCAAGTGCCAGCGCCCGGGCGTCTGCAACGCCCTGGAGACCCTGCTCGTGCATGCGGGCCTGGCCGCCACCTTCCTGCCGCGCCTGGCGGAGCTCGCCCTCCGCCGCCGGGTCGAGATCCGCGCCGACGAGACGGCCCGCGCCGTCGTGCCCGACTTCAAGCCCGTCACGGAGGCCGACTGGTCAGCCGAGTACCTCGATCTGATCCTGTCCGTGCGCGTCGTCGCCGATGCCGACGAGGCCATCGCCCACATCAACTCCTTCGGCTCCCACCACTCCGACGCCATCGTCACGCGTGACGAGGCCGCCGCCAAAATCTTCACGCGCGAAGTCGACTCCGCCGCCGTCTACGTCAACGCCTCGACCCGCTTCACCGACGGCGGCGAATTCGGCATGGGGGCCGAAATGGGCATCAGCACCGACAAGCTGCACGCCCGCGGGCCCATGGGGCTGGAAGAGCTGACCACGTACAAGTATGTGGTGCAGGGCACCGGACAGGTGCGCGCCTAGCAGGCCCCGCGTGAAACCGCTGCTGATCCGACAGGTGCTCCACGACGGGCGCGAAGTCGATGTCCTGATCGAGGCGCACCGCTTCGCGCGCCTCGCGCCCGGCATCGAGGCGCCCGGCGCCGAGGTCATCGACGGTCGCGGCCAGGCGATCGTGCCCCCCTTCTACAACGCGCATGGCCATGCCGCCATGACGCTCTTCCGCGGTTTCGCCGACGACATCGAGCTCTTTCCCTGGCTGGAGGAGCACATCTGGCCCGCCGAGGAACGGCTCACGTCGGATGACGTGGCCTGCGCCACGCGGCTGGCCATCGTCGAGATGATCCGCGGCGGGACGGTCTTTTTCAACGACATGTACTGGGAACCCGCGACCGTGGCCCGCGTGGCCGACGAGATGGGCATGCGCGCGGCGGTCGGGCGGCTCTTCATCGAGGAGCGTCCGGGGGTCGTGCGGCCGGCCTGCCAGCGCCAGTCGGAGGAGCTGGAGGCGTTGGCGCCGCGGCTGTCCGGCCGGCTCCAGATCACCTACGCGCCGCACGCGATCTACACCGTCAGCGGCCGCATGCTGCGTCGCATCGCCGACCAGGCGCGCGCCACGGGGCAACGGATCCACATCCACGCCGCCGAGACCGTGGCGGAGTGCGAGGCGTGCCGCGCGGAACACGGCATGAGCCCCATCGCCTGGCTCGATGCCTGCGGCCTGCTCGGGCCGCGGACGATCCTGGCGCACGCCGTGCACCTGACCGACGCGGATATCGCCCTGATCCGCGAACGGCAGGCGGTCGTGGCCCACATGCCGGTCTCCAACGCCAAGCTCGGGTCGGGACGGTTCCGCTTCGCGGCCGTCGTCGAACAAGCCGGCTGCCGCACGACCCTCGGCACCGATGGCTGCGCCTCGAACAACAACCTCTCGATGCTCGGCGAGATGAAATGCGCGGCGCTCGCGGCCAAGCTCGAGGCCGGCCGCCCCGTCGCCGGCCAGGCCCGGACGGTGTTCGACTGCGCCACGCGGGCCGGCGCCGAGGCCTTCGGCATCGACGCGGGCGTCATCGCGCCCGGAAAACTGGCCGATG
>CAZYRQ010000002.1:0-28086 GCA_964649455.1 uncultured Lentisphaerales bacterium | reverse complement strand
GCCGCATTCTCACTGGTCATGCGATCAAGATGAGGCCAAATGAAAAGACCGTGCGACGTCCCCGCCGCCGCCTAGCAGCAGTCTGGACTACGGCGGCGAACGGCGGTACAATGATCAAGCTTGATACCGACAATGACATCCTTCCAGCCGATTACACTTGCTGACCGCGCCGCGTTTATCGCGGCGGCGGCCGTCTTGAACCGCGCCAGTTGCGAATGCAGTTTCGTAAATCTCTTTGTCTGGAAGGATGTCTACGATCACGTGTTCACGCGGGTGGACGGACGACTGCTGGTCGTGGCGCGGAGCGTGCGCAGTCTGCTCTTCCCCCTGGGGGCCTGGTTTCCGCCGGCGGAACTCGAGCGGATCCGCCAGATCGTTTCCGACGCCGTCGGCCTGCCGCTCTTCTGGGGCGATGTGCCCCCGGACTACGTCGAGGCGCACGGGGATGAACTGCGGGCGCTCTACCAGGTCGGCAGCCTCGAATCGGAGGACGACTACCTCTACCGCACCGGGCAACTGGCCGCCGTCAAGGGCCACTGCCACCAGAACACGCGGCGCCTCCTGCGTCACTTCGAGCGGGAAGTGACCGGCAGCCGCCTCGTGCCGTTGGATGCCGCCGCTGCGCCGGCGCTGCTCGCGTTGGCGCAGCATCTACAGCAGGAACATCCCGTGGAGGGGGCCGAACAGGAGCGGATGGCGTTGATCTGCGCCCTGGAGCACGTCGGCGAGCTTGGGTTGGAGGGCCTGCAGTTGCTGGATGCGCAGGGACGGCTGATGGCCTTCTCGCTCTGGAGCTTTGTCACTCCCTCGGTGGCCGACGTGCATTTCGAAAAGGCGATCCGCGATCAGGCCGGTACGGCGCAGCAGATCCGGATTGGTGTGGCCCGCGCCCTGCTTGGACGCGCGGAGTGGATGAACCTTGAACAGGATGTCGGTTCGCCCGGCCTGCGGCAGGCCAAGCGCTCCTACTGTCCCGACCTGATGCTGAAGCGCTATCTGCTGAACCCCCGCCGGGAGGGCGTCGGCTGATGTCCGCCTACCGTGATTGGCTGGCCTTCCACATCGAGGCCCAGCGCGGCATGTTCATCGACGAGGTCGTGCCCGCGCCCGGGCGTGCCGGCGTGATGATCTTCTCCGCCAGCGAGGCGGAACCGATGTGGAATCTCCTGTTCGTGGACGTTCCGGCCGAGGCCTGTCGTTGCGAAGCCGAGATCGCGCAAGCCTTTGCCGCGCGCGGCCGCCAGCCGGTCTGGTACGTGCCCGACCCGGAGGGCGCCGCCCTGCCGCCTTCCTGGCAGGCCACGGGGCAAAACACCTGGATGGCACGCGGGACGGACGGTGTCTGCGGCGTGCCGACGGAAGGCCTGGCGCTGCGTCGTGTCATGACGCCGCGCCAGGCGGAGTGCTTCAACCAGCTCTACCTCGATGTCTTCTGGGGCGCGGCGCCGTCGTCCGACGCGGCGCTGCCAATTCCGGAAACGGCGGTTTGGACGGGCGTGGCCGACGGGGCTTTCGAGGCGTGCCATTGGCTGTTGTTCCGCAGGGATCAGCCCGTGGTGCTGCTGACCACGCTCCGCCGTGGTGAACGCGCCGGGCTCTACAATGTCGGTACCGATCCGGCAATGACCCGCCGGGGCTTCGCCTCTCAGGCGATCCGCGCCGCGCTCGCCGAACTGCAGCGGCAGGGTGTGCGGGAGGTCTTCCTGCTCACCGAGTGCGATCCCGCCCTGGCGCCCTTCTACGCGCGGCTTGGCTTCGGAACCGTGGCGACGGGCCAGTTTTACCGCCAGCAGGAAGCGAGGTGATCGGTGTCCGCGGCCGTGCTCGCCTCGCTGCTTCCGGTCATGCTGATGATCCTGCTGGGCGCCGCCCTGCGGGCCGGGCGTTTCCTGCCGGAGGCGGGGTTCAGCGGGCTCAACAAGCTGGCCTTCTGGGTCGGACTGCCCTGCATGCTCTTCCTCGACATCGCCGGCGCGTCGGCATCCGGAACGGTGACCCTGCGCATCGCGGCGGCGATTCTCGGCGGCTCGCTGCTGGCGGGCCTCTGTGCCTGGGCGGTCGCGGCCTTGTGGCGCCTGCCACGGCCGACGTTGCGCGTCTTTGTCCAGGGGGCCTTCCGTGGCAATCTGGCCTACGTCGGGATTCCCGTGATCTATTTTGCGCTCGATGCCGATCCCGGGGCACGGGCGGTCGCCGTGCTGGCCCTGGCGCCGACGATTCCCCTCTTCAACGTGGCCTGTGTGCTGCTACTCCTCAAGCCGGGCGAGGGCCACTGGGCGCAGCGCCTCGGTCGGACGCTGCTGGAAATCGCTCGAAATCCGCTGATCATCGCCTGCCTGCTGGGCCTGCTGGCGCGCCACCTCGCCCTGCCTCTGCCGGACGCGCTGCTGCGCGCCGTGCGCGGTGTGGGGGGACTGGGGCTGCCGTGCGCCTTGTTCGCCCTGGGTGCCTCGCTCACACCAGAACGCGTGCGGGGGCATGGACGACTCGCCTGCGGCGCGTCGATTTTCAAGGTCGTCATGTCGCCGCTCATCGGCTATACTCTCGCGCGTGCTTTGGGATTGGACGGCGACCACCTGCTGATCGCGGTACTCTTCGCGGCAACACCCACGGCCGTGGCCTCGTTTGTCATGGCCGACCAGATGGGCGCGGATCGCAACCTCGCGGCGGCGATCATTGTCGTCAGCACGCTGCTCGCGTTTCCCGCCCTGGGCGTCGTGATGCTTTTGATGCGCTAAACAGAAGGACCTGGCCATGAAATTCTCGGAACTCATCCTCCTGCGACGCTCCGTGCGCCTCTTTTCCAGCCGTCCCGTGACGCGCGAGGATCTGATCGAGGTGCTTGAAGCGGCCCGCGTGGCCCCCTCGGCCTGCAACAACCAGCCGCTGCGGCTCATCGTCGTCACGGAGCGGTCAGAGCTGGACGAACTAGCCGGCGCCTATCCGCGCGCCTGGTTCCGCGGCGCCCCGGCCGTCATCGTTGTCTGCGCCGACCACCACAAGTCGTGGCACCGCGCCGACGGCAAGGATCATGCGGACATCGATGCCGCCATCGCGACCGACCACATGACCCTGGCCGCCGCCGAGCGCGGCCTCGGCACATGCTGGATCTGCGCCTTCGATGCCGACCGTGTCAGGCGTCAGCTTGCGCTACCCGACCATCTCGAACCCGTGATTCTGCTGCCGGTGGGCCATCCGGAAGAACCGTTGAACGTGGCCGCGCACCAGTCCCCGCGCAAGCCGCTAGACAACCTGGTGCAGTGGGGGGCGCAGCCGAGACTCTAGCGTCGGGAAACGGATTTCCTGCTTCTCCTGACGATCCGCCATGCCAGCCCATGCCCACCAGATGCTCACGCTGACCGTGACCCGGGCGGAAGCGGGGCAGACCCTGCAGAACTTCCTTGCGGAGCGGCTGAAGCAGTCGAAACGCCAGGCCAAGGATCGGATCGACGCCCGCCAGGTATTTGTCAACCGGCAGTGCATCTGGATGGCGCGGCACATCCTGCAGGGCGGCGACACGGTCGACACCCGCACGGACGACCCGCGGCCGGCGGCGCCGCGCCAGATCCGCGTGCTCAACGAGACTGAGCACTACCTCTTTGCGGACAAGCCGTGCGGTCTGCTCTCGATCGGGCCGGGCGGCCTGGAGGAACTCCTCCGCGCCCAGCGGGGCGAACCGGCGCTGCGCTGTGTCCACCGGCTCGACCGCGACACGTCCGGCTGCCTGCTCGTCGCGCGCCGCGCGGAGGCCTTCAACCGGGTCGTGTCGGTCTTCAAGACGCGGCGCGTGCACAAGCTGTACGATGTGCTGGTCGTGGGACGCCTCGACCGCGCGGCCACGACGATCGACACGCCGCTCAGCGGCGATCCGGCGCGCACTCATGTGCGGCGGATCGCCGTGACCGACGACGTCTCCTTCGCGCGCGTGCGCATCGAGACCGGGCGCACGCACCAGATCCGCCTCCATCTGGCCGCGATTCGCCATCCGGTCGTCGGCGACCGGCTGCACGGTCTCAAGACGAGCCGCGATCCGCGGTTCCTGCGCGTGCCCCGGCAGATGCTGCACGCTTCCGAACTGGAACTCGACGACCCGATGGGGCAGGGCCAGTTGCATGGCCACAGCCCGCTGCCGGCCGACTTCCGCCGCTGCCTCGAACTGTTCGGGCTGGGGAAGCGGTAGCCCGTGCCATGCCGGAGGCCGTCTTCCGTTTCCTGCCACCCGCGCTGGCCGAGTCCGTCCACCGCCTCGGCATCCGGGTGCGGCGTCCGGTCCGCGGCCGGGGCGAGGGACTGCACCGCTCGCCGGAGCACGGGGCCTCGGTAGAGTTCGCCGAGTACCGCCCCTACACGCCCGGCGATCCGCCGAACCGCATCGACTGGCCCGTCTACGCGCGCTCCGACCGCTACCTGATCCGCCAGAGCCTCGAGGAGACCAGCCTCGTGGCGACGGTGATGCTCGACACCTCCGGCAGCATGGCCTACCGCGAGGCCGGGCCCTGCGCGAAACTCGAATACGGCTGCTTTCTCGCCGCCGGCCTCATGTATGCGCTCGTGGCGCAGGGCGACGCCGCCAGTCTCTTCTCCTTCGGTTCGCGGCTCGGCCGCGTGCTGCCGCCGACCGGCACACTCGCCGGCCTGCGCCCCCTTCTTGAGGCGCTGGAGACCCTGACGGCCGGGGGCGCGGGTGACATCGGCGCGGCCCTGTTGGAAGCGGCCGACCGGATTCCCCCGCGCAGCCTGGTGGTCTGCATCTCCGATTTTCTCCAATCGCCCGCAGCGATCATCCACGGACTGCGGCGGCTCGAACATGACGGGCACAATGTGATCCTCCTGCACGTGTTGGACGGTGGAGAACGGCGACTCGCGTTCGGGGGCGTCTCCGAACTGCGCGACCTCGAGACGAGCCGCCGCCTAACCATCGAGGTGGACGACATCCGGCAGGCCTACGAGCGGGCTGTGGAGACCCACATCGAGCAGCTCGGCCGGGCCTGCGCCGAGACGCTGGGCGACTACCATGTGCTCGACACGCGCGAGGCGGTCGATGCCGCCCTGCTGCGGCTGCAGGGAGGCCTGCGGTGACCTTCCTCGCCCCCGCCATGCTCTGGCTGTTGCCCCTGGGCCTGCTGCCGGTCGTCTTTCATCTCTTCTTCCGCGTGCGGCGTCAGCCCCGGCCCTTCTCCTCGCTCCTGTTCTTCCTGGCCGCCGACCCGCGACTCAGCGCGCGGCGCCGCATCCGCGACTGGCTGCTGCTGGTGCTGCGCTGTCTCCTCCTTTTGTCGCTGCTGCTGGCGCTGGCGCGTCCCGTGCGGCGCGGACGCGGCAGCGGCGGCGCGACCCTGGTCGCGGTGATCGACAACTCGGCCTCCATGCAGGCCACGGGGCCCGCAGGCGAGAGCCGGCTGGCGCGGGCGGTGGCCGCCGCGACGCTGCTCTGCGAGGATGAGTCCGTGGCGTTCGCGGGTCTGGGCACCACGGTGTCGGATGCGCCGGCCTCGATGCCGGCGGGCGTGACGGCGGACCGGGGGCGGCTGCGCGCGGCCCTCGGCTCGATCCGGCCGACGCATGCCTCCGGCGAGCCCCTGCGCGCCCTGCAGGCGGCGATCGGCTCCGTGCGGGGCGCGCTCCATACTTTTGGCGAAGTACATGTTTTCACGGATCTCCAGGCCGTTGAGTGGGAGGCCTCCCTCGGCGATCTGCCGCTGCCGCCGGGCATCGCGCTGCTGATCCATGATGTCGGAAACGACGATGACCTCGCGGGCTGCGTGAGCCTGGCCGCGCTCGCGCCCCCGCCGCGCCCGCTGCTGGCCGGCCGTCCCTGGAAGACGCGCGTCCAGCTTCGGAACGAGGGCGATGCCGATGCCGAAGTCATCCTGAACGTTCAGTCCGGCTCCTCCGGCAGCCCGCACCGCGAGGCCGTCACGGTTCCGGCGCGCGGGGTGCGGGAGTTGTTGGTCGCGTTGCCGGCGTCGGCGGCCGGGGAACAGCGGGTGCAGGCCTGGGTCGAGGGACGGTCGGCGGGCGCGACTGCCGTGGCCTGGCTGACTGTTCGCGCCTCGGAAGGCGCGGACGTGCTCCTCGTCGGCACCGACGACGCGCCGCATGGCCTGCTGGCCGCGGCGCTCGCCCCGGGTGGCGAGGGTATTCTCACGGGGCTCCGGGTCGGATATGTGCCGTCCGATGCCGTGGCCGGTCGCCTGGCGGAGCCGTCGCGTCCGGCGCTGGTGGCGGTGACGGCGGAACAACTGGCGCAGGATGCTGTTGCGCGTCCACTCCACGCCTATCTGTTGGAGGGAGGCCATGCGCTGGTGGCCCCGGCGACCGACGGAAGTGCGGTGCCGCCGGCTCTGCCCCGCTGGTGCGGTATGGGCTGGGACAATGAATTCCGTAACGAAACGGGAGGCGACTGGAAGGTTCTGGATGCCGACGACGCCCTCTGGGACGAACTGCGGGGTGCCGACGGTACGCCCCTCTGGCGCGAAATCCGGGTCTTCCGCGCGTATCCCCTGCGCATGGACGAGGCGGAGGCGCTGGCCGGTCTCGATCCGCGCCGGGGGCTGCTCGCGCGGCGGGAGATCGGCCAGGGAAGTGTGACGGTCTCGGGCGTCGCCTGGGATCCGCGCTGGAGCAACTTGCCTCACAAAGCCTCCTTCGTGGCGCTTGCGCAGGGCATGGCCCTGGCGGGCGTCGGTGGCTTTTCAGACGAACAGGGGATTGCCGGACGTAGGTTATCCGGCGGTAGTGACCCGGCGACGGATGCGCTGCGGTCGCCGGACGTCCCAATCGAAGTCATCGCGCGCGAGGGCGACCAGGGACGCTGGCAATTGGCGCCCTCCGAGGCGCGACTGCCCGCGCGCGCCGGCCTCTACCAGTTCACTCAGGGGGCGGTGGTGCGCCAGATCGCCGTGAGCGGCGATCCCCGCGAGGCGGTGGCGCGGCGGGTGCGCGGCGAGCGGGTGCCGGCCCTGGCCGCCGTGCCGCACACGATCATCCGCGCGCGGAGCGCCACGGCGCGCCGGCAGGAGGTGCAGCGATTGCGCCGCGGCCGGAGCCTATATGCCCCCTTGCTGCTGGTCGCCGTTGCCGCCCTGCTCGGTGAAATGTGTGTTGAGGGGTGGCGGCGGAATCAGGCGCCGAAGATCCGCGTGCGGAAGACGAAGAAGACCGCCCCCAGCAGACAGATCCCCGCGCCCAGGTAATCGAGCGTCGGGCGCTCCTTCAGAAAGAGGATGGAGAAGGGGACGAAGACGCCGAGGGTGATGACCTCCTGCAGGATCTTGAGCTGTCCGACCGTCATGACCTGGTGGCCGATGCGGTTGGCGGGAACCTGGAGCAGGTATTCGAAGAGGGCGATGCCCCAACTGCAGAGTGCGGCCACGAGCCAGGGGCGGTGGTTCATGTTCTTCAAGTGGCCGTACCAGGCCAGGGTCATGAAGACGTTGCTGCAGCAGAGCAGGAAAATAGTAATGAGGATGCGGTTCATGGATGGTTTGAAGATAACGCATTGAGGCCTTGCCGTCCAGATGGGGGTATTCGTTTGGCCACAGGCGGTGCGCGGGAAGCGCTTGCGGAGTGGGCGAGAAACTGGATCGTCCTCATCCGCGAAATCGTCACGCTGAAGGAATCCGCGAATGAACACGTATGGACGCGAAAGCAGCCGACACGGCAACATCCCATGCGCTCAGGCTCGCGCTACCGGGCGAGGAAGGAGCAAGTAGTGGTTGCTGGAGTGCGATTGTTTTTGAATGCGCGTGCCTGCTTCCTCATGCACTCCCCGCGCACCCCACGGTGGTTAACCGAATACCAGATGGGGCGCGTTTTGCTTGGGGGCGTTTTGCTTTGCACAGGAACAAGGGTGCATGTTACTATTTTTACTTTCTTTTCGGCCCGTGTGCCGGGCCGTTACTGGCAGGAGCGTATGAGCGAGCATAGTCAACGACCTTTGGCGCTGGTGATTGGCGGTAGCCGCGGCATTGGCCGGGCGATCGCCTGTCGGCTGGCCGAATCGGGTTTCGACCTTGCCTTCACCTACCGTAACAACCATGATGCCGCCCGGGAGGTGCGTTCACTCGTCGAGGCCCGGGGCGCCGCCTGCCGTCTGGCGGACTTCGATCTCGCGGATCGCGGGGCCACACGGGCGGCAATCGAACAGATTCTAGCACTGCGTTGTCCCGAGGCGCTGGTCTACAACGCCGGCCTGGCGCGCGACAACGTGGCCGCCCTCATGCAGGACGACGAGTGGGACACGGTGATGCGAGTCAACCTCGACGGCTTCTTCAACGTGGTCAAGCCAGTACTCTTTGAGATGATCCGGCAAAGGCGGGGGCGCATCGTGGCGATCACCTCCGTGTCCGCCGATCTGGGACAGGCGGGACAGGTGAACTACTCGGCCGCGAAGGCCGGGCTGGCGGGCGCCGTGAGGGCGCTGGCGCGCGAGGTGGGGCGCAAGCAGATCTTCGTCAATGCCGTCTCGCCCGGCGTCATCGAGACCGAGATGACGCAGGCGCTGCCGCGCGAGCAGATTCTGCCGTTGATTCCTCTCCACCGGTTCGGCACACCCGAGGAGGTCGCCGCCGTTGTCAACTTCCTCTGCACGGAGCCGCAGATGTACGTTCATGGACAGGTGATCGGGGTCAACGGCGGCATGGCGGTATGAGCAGGGGCATCCGGAGCAGGTACGACGACGTCGTGGTCGGGGCCGGTACTGCGGGGCTCACGGCGGCGTTGCTGCTGGCGCGTTTTGGGCGGTCGGTGTTGCTCGTCGATGGTGCGCCCGCGCCCGGCGGCGGTCTGCGCCGCTTCCGGCGCGGCGGCGCGGCCTTCGACACGGGGTTCCACTTCTCCGGCAGCGTGCGCCCCGGCGAGTTGCTGGATCGCCTGCTGACGCAACTGGGCATCCGTGAGGCGGTCACGTTGCTGCCCTACGAGAGCTCATGCACGCACCGGTTCCTCTTCCATAACGAACATACGGCGGTTGATGTTCCGGCCGGTCTCGATCAGGCGTGCGCCTGCTGGCAGGCGCGCTTTCCGGCTGAGACGGCGTCGATCATTTGGTATTTCGAGGCGTTGCGCTCGATCACCGACCGGACCACGGGCATGCAGGCCGACGGCACGCTGAAACCTTTCGGCCTGCTGGACGAGGATTTTGTCTCGCTCCGGGAGGTTCTCGACCACCGGTTCCGCGATCCGGTACTGAAAGGGGCCATTAGCGCCTTCTCGATGTGCCACGGCTCCCCGCCTGGGAGGATCTCCTTCGCGGCCCATGCCCGCGTCGCCTACGGGCTGCACCAGTCGGTCGGCACGCTGGCGGGCGGCGGCGACGCGCTGGCCGCCGCCATGGTGGAGGGCGCCAGGCGCGAGGGGGTCGACATCCAGTGCGGCTGTCGGCTGGAAACCTTTGACGAGGTCATCGAGGGTCAGCCCCGCCGCGCCGTCTTCGCCGATGGACGCCGAATTCTCTTCGACCGTTGCGTGCTGACCATCGATCCCGCGCAGATTCTCGATCTACTCGCCCCTGTGAATCCCTCGCCAGCCTTCCGCGACCGTGTCCAGGCCTTCGAGCCCTCGATAGGGTTCTTCGTAGCCTACGGGGTGCTAGACGGGGGCGCGCCGCTACCGGACTTCGGCAGTTGCATTCACTCGGATTTTCCGGAGACCGATTTCGATGCGATGATGGATCCGTCCTATCCCGGCGCGCGTCCGCTGGTGGTTATCGAAGTGCCGGGCGCCGGGGGCTTGTTGCCCTCGATTTCCGCGCTGGAACTGTCGTTCCCGCAGGACGTGGCGGCCTGGTCAGGGACGCGCAGCAGGCAACGTACGGCCGATTATTACACGTACAAGCGTCGGCGGGCCGAGGCCATCCGTGTGCGTCTCGCGGCGTTGCTGCCCTATGCGGATCGCGTCCGCTGGGTCGAGACGGCTTCGATGCTGACGTTCCGCGACTACCTGCACTCGTTTGGCGGCAGCGCCTATGGGATCATGCAGCAGGTGGGCCAGTATGGTCTCTTCGGGCGTCTGCCCGGACGCAATCTCTATGCCGCGGGCCAGAGCGCGCTCCTGCCGGGCGTGCTGGGCTCCATGATGTCCGGGCTGCTGGTCGCCCGACTCATGGTGGGGCGCGAGCTCTTCGACAGCCGGCTGCCGTCTACGGAGATGCGCCATGTCTAGCCCGCGCCACCGGGTCGTGATCACCGGCATGGGAGTCGTCTCCCCGCTGGGCGGCAGTGTGGCCGAGCAGGCCGAAGCGCTGGCTACCGGCGCGCACGGTCTCCGCGCGATGCCGGACTGGTCCGCCTACAAGGGACTTCGCAGTCTCGTCGCCGCGCCGGCCGAGCTGCGTGACGCGCGGGCGATTCCGCGGCAGAACCGCCGCTCAATGGGCCGCATGAGCCTTTTTGCCGCACAAGCAGCCCAGGAGGCGCTGCGCGAGGCCCGCGCCGATTCCACCACCCTTGGCGATGGGCGGACGGGGTGCATCGCCGGATCGACGACCGGCAGCGCCATCTCGCTCAGCAACGTCTTCGAGACGATGCTGCCGGATCGCGATTTCACGCAATTACAGTCGATGCAGTTCTTCCAGTGCCTCTCGCACACGGTGGCGATGAATCTGGCCCAGTACCTGGGCCTGAAGGGCATGCTGCTTGCGACGAATGCCGCCTGCGCCTCGGGTCTGCAGGCGATCGGCATGGCCTTCGAGGTGATCCGCGCTGGCCGCCAGGACGCCATGCTCTGCGGCGGCGCCGAGGAACTGCATCCGACCGTGACGGGATCGTTCGACATGCTCATGGCCGCCTCGACCGGCTACAACGACCGGCCCGGCGAGGCCTCGCGTCCGTTTGACGCGGCGCGCGACGGACTCGTCTGCGGCGAGGGTGCCGGCATCCTGCTGATCGAGTCGTTGGAGCGCGCCCGGCAGCGCGGCGCACCGATCCTCGCCGAAATCCTGGGCTTCCAGACCTGCGGCGGCGGCGGGCACATCAGTGAGTCGAACCGCGAGGGCATCGCCCGGTGCATGCAGGATGCGCTGGCGGACGCCGGCTGCGGGCCCGGCGCGGTCGAGTATGTCAGCGCCCATGCCACGGGCACGCTGCAGGGCGACGGCGAGGAGGCCGCCGCGATCCGCGAGGTTCTGGGCGGCGCGGTGCCGGTCAGCAGCCTCAAGGGCCATCTGGGGCATACGCTCGGCGCCTCGGGCGCCATCGAGCTGGCCGCAGTGGTGCGCGGCCTGCGCGAGGGACGCCTCTACCCGACGCGCAACCTGGAGACCGTGGCTGAGTCGTGCCGCGGAGTCCGCCATGTGGTCACGCTGGAGACCACCCGTGCCCGTGTATTCCTGAAGAACAGTTTCGCCTTTGGCGGCATCAACGCCACGCTAATCTGCCGCCTGCAACCGGAGGAATCCGCATGACAAGTGACGAGATCGTAGCCGCAGTCAACGCGGTGTTCGCCGAGGCGTTCGAGATCGAGCCGGAGCGGCTCGTTCCTGCGGCCAACATCTTCCAGGATCTGGGGCTCGACAGCCTCGATACCATCGATCTGGTCGTGGCGCTCCAGAAACGGTTTGACGTGCGGTTGCGCGACGACGCGCGCATCCGCGCCATCCGCACGCTCGGGGATGTCTACGCGTTTATCGAGACCATCCGGAAAGAGACCCGCGCGTGAAACGCGGCCTGGCCATGCTG
The DNA here is from genome assembly GCA_964649455.1 of uncultured Lentisphaerales bacterium. GTDB lineage: Bacteria > Verrucomicrobiota > Kiritimatiellia > RFP12 > JAAYLN01 > JAAYLN01. The sequence continues at coordinate 16,408 of CAZYRQ010000002.1, read as the reverse complement.
TACTCCGGCTGCTTCTATCCCCTGCTGGCCGCCTATACCCTGCTGGCGGTTCCGCTGCTGGCCCTGGCTGTCGCCGCGGGCGCCCCTTTCGCCACGCACCGCGACAACATGCGGCGTTTCCGGCGGGCGATCTCCTGGTATGGCAACGGCATCATCCGCGTGCTGGCGCGTCCTCTGGTGCGCATTCGCTACGAGTCGCCCCGGCGGCCCCGGATGGCCCGGATCTTCGTGGCCAACCACGTCTCCGCCTCGGATCCCTTCCTGATGGCAGTGCTGCCGGAAGAGGTCGTGCAGGTCGTGAACCTCTGGCCTTTCAAACTGCCGGTCTGGGGATGTTTCGCGCGCGCGGCGGGCTACCTGAACATCCGCGCCCTGGCGCCCGAGGTGTTTCAGGCGCGCGCTGCGCGGCTCCTGGCCGACGGGGTCTCCATCGTGGCGTTTCCCGAAGGCACGCGGGCCGGCACGCGCCCCATGGGTCCCTTCCACGGCGCCCTGTTCCGTCTCGCGCTGGCCACGCGCGCGCCGCTGGTGCCCCTCTGCATCGTCGGCAACGCCCGCACGCCGGCACGCGGATCCCTCGTGCTCGAGCCGGCCACCATCCGCATCCGCTGCCTGCCCGAACTGACCTGGGAGCATTATGGTTCCTGCACGCCGTTTCAGCTCAAGAACCGCGTCCGCCAGATGATCCGGGACGAGTTGGCCCGCATGGAGCTCGCCGCATGAACGCCTCCGACGCCTCCTATCAACTGGCTTTCGGGGACGCCGCGACGATCCGCGAGACGCAGGAACGGCTCCTGGCCGCGCACCTCCGGCGCTGCGCGCGGTCGCCCTTCTACCGTCGGTGGCTCCCGGCGGGCCTAGCGCGCGCCGCCGCGCGCGTGCCGCTCGCTGTTCTGGCCGACTTGCCGTTCACCACCAAGGCCGACCTCGAGGCGCACAACGACGGTTTCCTGGCCGTGCCGCAGACTCGTGTCCGCGACATCGTGCAGTCCTCGGGCACCACCGGACGCCCGACGCGCATGATGTACACGGCGCGCGACTTGGCGCGTCTCGCGCGCAACGAGGCTGTCTGTTTCCGGGGGTGCGGCATGGGGCCCGGCGACCGCGTGCTGCTGACCTGCACGCTCGACCGCTGTTTCGTGGCGGGCTATGCCTACTGCCTGGGAGCGCAGGCAGTAGGCGCGGCCGGCATCCGTAGCGGCCTCAACCTCGTCGAGGGTCACGCGGCCGTGATCTCGCTCATGCACCCGACGTTCGTTGTCGGCGTGCCGGGGTTCCTGCGCAAGCTGGGACGCCACCTGCGAGAGGCGGGCACGCCAGCGCAAGGCGTCCGGGGGCTGATCTGCATCGGCGAGCCGCTCCGCGATGCCGCGTTACAGCCCACCGCGCTGACGGTCGAGCTGGAACAGCTCTGGGGCGCGCCAGCCTATTCGACTTACTCCTCGTCCGAGATCGTGACCTCCTTCTGCGAATGTCCGTGTCAATGCGGCGGGCACGCCGCACCGGATCTCGGCATCCTGGAGATCGTCGACGCGGCGGGACTCCCGCTTCCACCGGGCCAGACCGGCGAAATCGTTTTCACGCCGCTGGGCGTGGAGGGCATGCCGCTGCTGCGCTTCCGCACCGGCGACATCGGCTTCCGGATCGATGAACCCTGTTCCTGCGGGCGGCTGACGCCCCGCCTCGGCCCCATCCTCGGCCGACGCGCCCAGATGCTCAAGGTGCGCGGTACCACCTTCTACCCGGCGACGGTTTTCGAGGTGCTCAACGGCATGCCGGAGGTCAGCGAGTATTATGTCGAGGTCGGGGACGAGGTCGGGGACGGAGACCATGACGAACCGGCGGCCGACCGTATTACCGTGCATGCCGCCCTCGTGCCGGACACGCCCGCGCTCCGGCGTCAGCTCGGGGAGCGGCTGCTCGCCCGGCTGCGGGTCAGGCCGGAGCTTTGCGTGGACGGTGAAGAGGAGATCCGGCGGCAGGTCTACCAGCATCAGTCGCGCAAGCCCGTGCGCTTCGTTGACCGTCGCCACCGGGCTGCGGCCGGCCTGTCGGCTGAGGAGACCATCCCGTGCAGGTGATTCATCTTTCCGCCACGCAGGATAACGGCGAGGCCCGTGTCCACTTTCCTGCGGACGAACCGGCATTTGCCGGCCATTTTCCCAAGGCGCCCGTCCTGCCGGGCGTGGTTCTGATCGACACCTCTGTCATCCTCGTCGGCCAGGCGCTCGGGCGGCCGCTGTTTCTCAAGCGCCTCGACTCAGTCAAGTTTGTCCGCACCGTCGCCCCCGGCGATACCCTCGATCTGGTCTTCACACTACAGCGGGATCCGGATTGTCCGCAACGCATCCGCGCCACAGCCCGATGGATCCGCGGGGGGGAGCGTATTTCCGAGATGAGCTGGACGGCGGGCGCGGAAGCCGCGGAAGGGATGCGGCAGCCATGATGCGCCGTCGGATCGAGACGCTCGCCTTTCCGCCGGAACCCGGCTACCCACCGCTCCGAGCGGTCGTTGCGCACCGGGTCGCATTTTCCGAGGTCGATCCGATGGGGATTGTCTGGTTTGGACGCTACACGGTCTTCTTCGAGGCGGCGGCGGCGGCTTTGCGCGACGCCTGCGGGCTCTCGCACGCGGCGTTCCGCGCGGCCGACATCGAGCCGCCGGTGGTCTCCTACCAGGTCGAGTACCTGCATCCGTCACGCCTCGACGAACGGCTGACAATCGCGGCCTGTCTGCACGCCACCGAGGCGGCGCGGCTGAACCTGACCTACGAGGTGCGCGGCCCGGACGGCGTCCTGCGGGTGGCGGCCCGTACCGTGCAGGTCTTTATGGAGGCCGCCAGCCAGACCGTCTGCCTGTCGGCGCCCGGCATCTGGACAACATGCCTGGCGCGGTGGCGACGGGGGGAGTTTGCATGTCTGCAGGCCTGAACGACGTGGTCATTGCCGGGCAGGGGCTGCTCTCCGCCTACGGTTCCGGCGTGGATGCCTGCACTGAGGGACTCTTCGCCGGACGCCATGCCTTCCGCCCGGCCGGCAGCCGTTTCCCGCCGGCGCTGGCCGCTCTGCCCGTGGGCACGATGGCCGACCTGCCGGGCATCGATTCATCCGAACCGCTCCTGGATCGGATGCGCTGGATGCTGGCCGACGCACCACCTCCTCCGTCGGATGCCGCGCTTTATGTGGCGACCACGGCGGGCGAGATTGGTCTGATCGAGCAGGAAGTCCTGTCCGGCGCTCCCCCGTCTGAAGCCAGCCGGCTCTCGCGGCTGCCAGCCAGACTGGCACAGGCACTCGGTCTGAGGACGTCAACGCCGCAGTTGGTCTCTTCGGCCTGCGCCTCCTCGCTGGCGGCCCTGGCGCTGGCAGCCTCGGCGATCCGCCGCGGGCAGTGCGCCAGTGCGCTCGTAGTGGGCGGAGATGTAGTTTCCGAGTTCACCCTTTCGGGCTTTGCGGCCCTGATGGCGCTGGATCCGGCGGGAGCCCGGCCCTTCGATGCCCGCCGCCGCGGCATCACACTGGGCGGCGCAGTGGCCTATGCGCTGCTGATGCCCCGTGAACGGGCCTGCCGCGAGGGGCGTCCCTGCCTGGGAGTCGTGGGCGGTTGGGGTTTGACCTGCGACGCCAACCACCTGACCGGCCCCTCGCGGGATGGTGTGCCGCTAGCGGAGGCTGTCGGCCAGGCTTTGCGGATGACCGGTTGCAATCCCCAAGCGATCGCCGCCATCGCCGCTCACGGCACGGGGACGGTCTTTAACGACCAGATGGAACTGCTAGCCTTCAACCGGGTCTTCGGCGAACCATGTCCGCTCTTCTCAATCAAAGGGGGGCTGGGGCACACCCTCGGCGCGGCGGGTTTGGCGGGGGTGCTGGTCGGTCTCGACGCCTTGCGCAGGGGACGGATACCGCCAACCGTGGGGCTGGAGGAGCTGGCCGCGGATGCACACGGATGGGCGTCGACCGAAGCCGTGGTCGTACCGTCGGATGGCGCGCTCCTGACCACGGCCTCGGGGTTCGGCGGCATCAACGCCGCGCTCGTTCTCGCGTTGTCGAACCTGCCCTCGTCTCTCGCCTCTCCCGCCGCGGCAGCACCGGCGGCCGCTACAGTCGTCGCCGGGTGCGGCACTGCCGAAGTCGGCGAACGCCTCCCGCCGTCCGTCGGCGAAGAGGATCGACCGCGCCGGTGCGCCCGCTTCAGTGCCGGCGCGCAACGCGCCTCCGTCGCCGTCCGCCGCGCACTTGCCGAGGCTGGCCGCAGGGTGGCGCCGTGCGGCAGGGGACGGATCGGCATCATCGCCCACGACCGCGAGGGTTGTGCCGCAGCCAACCACGCCTATTTTTCGGATTATGCCGCCTCTGGCCGCCGGCTGGGCCGCGGCCAGCTCTTCACCGCCACGCTGCCGACTTCCGTGGCGGCCGAGTGCGCCATCGCCCTCGGGCTGCGCGGGCCGCTGCTGGCGATCGCGGAACCCGACGGCGGCGAGGGCGCCGCACGGCGGGCGGCGGCGGGTCTGCTGGCCGAGGGGCTGGCCGATGCCATGATCCTGCTGAACGCCGCCGGCACGCGCGCCGAGGCGCGTGTGCTCGTGTCGGCGGGGGACGCGTCTGCGGCCCCGCGACACCGGCAGCCCGCGAAAAACCTTCACCTGCCCCATCCGTAACCAAGGCCGTCGCATGACGCTCAAGCTGATCTATCCCCGCTGGCCCAAGCTGCTGCATCAGACGGAGTTCCACCTGCCGCCGCACGGCCCCGTCTGCTTCGCGGCCACGCTGCCGACCGACGTGCAGGTGAGCTTCGTGGATGAAAACGTCGAGCCGCTGAGGCTGGACGACACGCCCGATCTGGTCGCGCTTTCGGTCATGCTCACCTGCCAGATGCCGCGCGCCTGGGAGATTGCCGACGCGTACCGCGCCCGCGGCGTCCGCGTGCTCTTCGGCGGCATCGCCACGATGCTGCACGCCGACGAAACGCAGGCGCACGCCGACGCGCTCTTCCTCGGCGAGGCCGAAGGCCGCATGGAGGAGGTCATTAGGGACTTTCAGGCGGGCCGGCTGAAGCCGGTCTACGACTACCTCCGCAATCCGCCGGATATCCGGTTGGTTGGGCCGGCGCGGCGCGGCATCCTGAACCGTCGGCATTACAACTTCCGCGGCGTGCAGATGGTCGACCTCATCCATGCCTCGCGCGGGTGCCGCTTCAACTGCTTCCCGTGCTGCACCCCCTTCCTCGGCGGACGGGTCTTCCGGCCGCGGCCCCTCGCGACCGTCGCCGCGGAAATGGCGGCCATTCCCAACAACCGCCTCTTCATCGTGGACAATTCGCTGGCGCAGGACGGCGAGTGGGAGAAGGAGCTCTTCCGGGCCATCGCGCCGCTGAAGAAGAAGTGGGTCTCCCACCCGATCCTCGACAACGACGAGGTGCTGAAGCTCGCGGCCGACGCCGGCTGCTGGTACGTCTACCAGGCTGTGGCGGGCGTGACGGAGGGCATCCGGCGGCGCATCCGGCGGCTGCACGACCATGGCATCGGCGTCGAGGGCACGATCCTGCTCGGACTCGACGACCAGACCGAGGACGACATCAAGCGCATGGTCGACTTCCTGCTGGAGATGAACCTCGACATGGCGGAGTTCACCGTGCTCGTGCCGTTTCCGCACACGCCGGTCCGCGAGCAGCTGGAGCGCGAGGGGCGCGTGCTGCACAACGACTGGATCCGCTACACGGGCTCCGAGGTGGTCTTCCGTCCGGCCCGGATGTCCCCCGACGCCCTTGAACGGATGTACCATTACGCCTGGGATGCCTTCTACCGGGAGGCCGACGCGGCCACGCGGATGGCGCGTCTCTTCCTGAAGGTGATCTACCAGGAGCTTCAGGACGGCACCCGGCCCGAGATCGGCCGTCGGCTCCATCGGGACGGGTGGGGCGGGGGAGTGCCCCCGTCATGAGAATCCTCCTGCTGGCCTGCAATCCGGTGGCGGCCCCTTACCCCGTCTACCCGCTCGGCATGTCCGTCATCGCGGCGGCGCTGACGCGCGCGGGACACGAGGTCCGCCAGTTCGACCTGCTGGCCGCCGGCTTCTCGCTCGACCGCCTGCGCGCCGCCATCGCCGAATGCGATCCCGGTCTCGTCGGGGTCTCGTTCCGCAACCTGGACAATGTCAACGCCTGCAACGAGGCGCATTACCTCGACCCGCTCATGTCGCTGATGGCCACAATCCGGGAGGGCACGCGCGCACCGGTGGTCATCGGCGGACCGGGGTTTTCCGTCCTGCCGGAACGTCTGCTGGAGATCACGGGATCGGATTTCGGCATCGTCGGCGAAGGCGAGCGGCTGGTGGTCGCGCTGGCCGACGCGCTGGCGCGCGGGGAGCTTCCGTCCCAGCGCCTCTTCCGGGCCGATGCGACGCTCGATGCCGGCGGCATGGTGCCGGCGGCCTACGATGCGCCGATCCTCGACTTCTACCAGAAAGGCGGCGGCCTCGTGCCGCTCCAGACCAAGCGCGGCTGCCCCTGCCGCTGCGCCTACTGCACCTATCCCCTGCTCGAGGGGCGCCGGGTGCGGGTCCGGGACTGCGAGACCGTCGTCGACGAAATCATCGCCCTGCAGGCCGCCGGTGTCCGCCAGCTCTTCTTCACCGACTCGATCTTCAACGATCACGAGGGCCGCTACCGCGAGTTGATCGCGGCCATGCGGCGGCGCGGCGTGTCGCTGCCGTGGACCGGCTTCTTCCGGCCCGAGGTGATCGCCCCCGACCTGCTGCGCGACATGCGGGCGACCGGGCTCAACGCCGTCGAACTCGGTTCGGATGCCGCCTCCGACACCACCCTGCGGGAGCTGGGGAAATCCTTCGGCTTCCGGGAGGTCGAGGCCGCGCACGCGGCCTTTGTCGCGGCGGGCATCACGGTCGCGCACTACTTCATGCTGGGCGGCCCCGGCGAGACGGAAGCGACGGTCGACGAGGGCATTGCCAACATCCTGCGCCTGCAGGGCGCCGCCTCGTTCATCTTCCTCGGCATCCGCATCCTGCCCGGCACCCCGCTGGCCCAGCGGGCGCGGCGCGACGGTCTCATCACGGAGACGACCGACCTGCTCCCTCCCGTCTTCTACTTCTCGCCGGCGATCGAACGCGGGTGGCTGCACGAACGCCTGACAACGGCCTTCAAGCAACACCGCCAGGTGGTCTACCCGCCGGATGAGTACGACAGCGGACTGGCTTTTCTGCACCGGCTTGGCTTCGCGGGCATGTCGATCGACCTGCTCCTGCGCAAGATCGGCCGGCAGTCCGCCCCGCCGGCACCCTGAACGCCATGGAGAGCCGTTTCCAGCCCATCCGGCCCCTCTGCGCGATCCCCGTCTTCAACCATGCGGCCACCCTGGCGCCGCTGGCGCGGGAGGCGCGCGTCCACGTGCCGGACGTGCTGGTGGTCGACGACGGCAGCACCGATGCCGACCTCGCCGCCCGGCTGGCCGGCGAGGCGGTCACGGTTGTGCGGCACGGCAAAAACCGCGGCAAGGGCGCCGCCCTGAGAACGGCGCTGGCGTTTGCCCGCGAACGGGGTTTCACGCACCTGGTGACGCTGGATGGGGACGGCCAGCACGCGCCCGCCGACCTGCCCCGCTTTCTGGAGGCGATCCGCCGCGCGCCCGAGGCGCTGGTGCTGGGCGTGCGGGACTTCACGGTCCCGAACGTGCCGCGCGCCAGCCGGTTCGGGCGCGCCTTCTCCAACTTCTGGATCGCGATCGAGACCGGCGTGATCTGCGCCGACACGCAATGCGGCTACCGCGCCTATCCGGCCGGCCTGGTGTCGCAGTTGCCCCTCTCAGGGCGCCGCTACGAGTTCGAGGTCGAGGTGCTGGCCCGCGGTTTCTGGGCGGGCCTGCCGCTGGCCGAGGTGCCGGTCGCCACCTGGTATGCGCCCCCCGGCGAGCGGATTTCCCATTTCGGAAAGGTGCGCGACAACCTGCGCGTCGCGCGCGTCCACGCCCGGCTGCTGCTGCGCCGCCTCTGCCCCTGGCCGGCCCGCCGGCTCCTGCCGCGGCCGCAACGCCTCCCCTGGCGCGAACGGTTCCATCCCGGCAAGCTGGTCCGCCGCCTGCTGCAGGAACACGCGACGCCGGCAGGTCTCGGGGTCTCCGCGGGCGTCGGCACGCTGCTGGCCGTGCTGCCGATCCCGGGTTTTCACTCCCTCGCCATTCTCTATGTGACAACCCGGCTCAACCTCAACCGGCTCATGGCGCTGGCCATCCAGAACCTCTTCATCCCCCCCTTCACGCCGGGCCTCTGCATGGTTGTCGGACATCTGCTGCTGCATGGCCGGCGACTGCCGCAGTTCCCCAGAACCCCGGGTGATCTTCTCGGCTATCTCGGCGAATGGCTGGCGGGCGCCCTGGTGCTGGCACCGCTGCTCGCGCTGGGCACCGGCTGGCTCGTCTTCCTGGCGGCCAGGCGGATTCGGCGGCGGCAGGCTTCCGCCCCGGATGCGCCGCCACCGCGCCGCCGCGGGAATGCGCCGGGCTTCTGGTGCTTCCGTCTGGCTCTGCGGCTCACCGGGCTCCGCGGCGCGTACGGGCTGCTCTATATCGTCTGCGCCTACTATGCGGTCGTTGACCGGTCGGCGGCGAACGCGGCGGGCGCCTACGTCAGGCGCCGCTTCCCGGATGCCGGCCGCCTCCGTCGTCGTCTGGCCGTCTACCAGATCTTCGTCAACCAGGGCAAGTGCCTGATCGACCGCCATGCCGACATCGCCCGTCTACGCCGATTCACCATCGACTCCCGTCCACTGGTGGAGCTGCTGAAACAACCAGGCCTGTCGGAAGGCGGTTTCATCCTGCTGCTGGCCCATGCCGGCGGGTGGCAACTGGCGCTGCCCCAGTTGCGCCGTCTGCCCGGCGGACGCGCCGTCTCGCTGCTGATGCGCCCGGCGGAGTCCCCCGATGTCCGCGCGCACCTGCGCGCCGGCGATGCCGGGTTCCATATCATTCCGCCCGGTACCGGCCCCGCCTCCGTCCTCGAGATGGTGACACGGCTGCAGCAGGGGGAGATCGTCTCGGTCATGGGGGACCGGGCCTATGGCGGGCTGACGCTGGACGTGCCCTTTCTGGGCGGCAACGCCCGTTTTCCCGCGAGCGCCTTTGCCATCGCGCGGGCGGCCCGGCGTCCCGTGGTCGCGCTCTTTGTGCCGAAGACGGGTGTCCGGAGCTATCGACTGGAGGCGACCGGGTTCGCCCCCCCGTCGCAAGAGTCGCGCGACTCGGTCCGGGACGGCGTGAAAGCCTTTGCCGAGGCCCTGGAGCAGTTCACCGTCCGCCACCCCCTCCAATGCTTTCTCTTCGAGGACATCTGGAACGCCACGGAGGACGCCCGGGCCGCGCCACGCCGTTGAGAAGCTTGGCCTTTCCGATTCGGAAGCGGACGGGTATACTGTTGACTGTCACAACACGAGGAAGACCGACTATGGACAACCGGGAGAGTGAACTGCCGCAAATCCGCCAGAAGCTCAAGACGCTGCTGGTGGATCATCTGAATCTCCAGGATGTGACGCCCGCGCAGATCGAGGATGCGGCCCCTCTTTTTGGCGGCGGACTCGGTCTTGACTCGCTGGATGCCGTCGAGATCGTGGTTATCCTGCAGCGTCATTTCGGTGTCGAGATCAAGGACATGGACGTGGGGCGCCGGGTCTTCCAGTCGGTCAACAGCCTCGCGGACTACATCTACGAGCGGCAGCACGCCTAGGGTCGCCCGCCGGACCGTATGAATGCGGAGGTTCTGATTACGGGGCTGGGCGTGGTCTCCGCCGCCGGCTGCGGCGTGACCGCGTCACTGCAGACGCTGCGGAGGGGCCTGCGTCCGCCCTCCGCGCCGCGCCGTTTCCCGGCCTTTTCGCTGGAACGCCCGATGTTCGCCGCCGCAGGCGGGCATCCCGGTGCCGACCGCACCTTCCACCTGGCGCTGGCCGCCGCCCGCGAGGCGCTCGCCGACGCGGGACTGGACACGCTCCCGGCGCGGTTCCGCCTGGGCGTCTGCCTCGGCACCACGGTCGCCTGCCAGTTGAACGACATGGGTTTCTACGACGCCTACCGGAAGACCGGCTCGCCGCCCCTCGATGCCGTGGACCGCTTTGCCGCCGGGAGCCTCGCCGAGCGCGTGGCACGCACCCTCCGGGCGTCGGGACCGGTGATGACCCCGGTCAACGCCTGCACCTCCGGAACCGATGCCGTGGGCGTGGCGCTCGACTGGCTGCGGACAGACCGGTGCGACGCGGTGCTGGCGGGCGGTGCGGACGAACTGAGCGCGATTCCCGCCAGTGGCTTCCACGCGCTGGGCCTGACGAGTCCCGAGCCGTGCCGACCGTTCGACCGCGACCGGCAGGGACTCAATCTCGGCGAGGGCGCGGGCGTGCTGCTGATGGAGCGATCACCCGCGGCCGCTCGCCGCGGCCGCGGCTCGCCGCTGGCGCTGGCCGGCTACGGTTCGGCCGCCGACGCCCACCACCTCACGTCCCCGCATCCGGAGGGACTGGGCCTTGAACTCGCCCTCCGCGCGGCGCTCGCCGATGCGGACATCGACGCGGCCGCCGTCGATTTCATCAATGCGCATGGAACCGCGACGCGGGAGAACGACCGGATCGAGGGGCAGGTGCTGGGGCGCTGCTTCGGGCCGGCGGCGCGCGTGGTCTCGACCAAGGGCTACACCGGCCACGCCCTGGGCGCGGCCGGCGGCATCGAGGCCGTCTTCACGGCGCTCGCGCTGCGCGAGGGCTGGATTCCCCCCAGCGTCGGGTTCGCGACCCGTGACGAGGCCATTCCCGTCGCGCCGCTGACGGCGGTCACGCCCGTCGTCCGCCGGCAGGCGCTCTCGACGGCGCTGGCCTTCGGTGGCAACAACGCGGCCCTCGTGCTGTCCCGGCGGGAGGGCCCGCCGTGAACCTCGCCGCCATGGGTCTGGTGTATGCCGGCGGCGCGGGTGTCGACCGGCTGCAGGACGCCCTGCGGTCGGGCACGCCGCCGTGTCCCCGGCTCCAGGAACGGGAGTCCATCCGCGTGCTGGCGGTACCGCCCGAGGCGCTCACCGGCCATCCCGTGCTGGCCCCTGCACGGCGCGCCGACCGCTTCAGCAAGATGGCGCTGCTGGCGGGTATGGAGGCCTGGCAGGGGTGCACGGCCGATCCGCGGCGCACGGGAATCATCCTGGCGACGGCCCTCGGACCGCATGCGACGGTCTTCCGCTATGTCAGCGACATGCTCGATTTCGGTGGCGAGAAGGCGTCGCCCACCCTCTTCTCCCAGTCCGTCCACGCGGCTGCCGCATCCATGATCGCCACGTCCGCCGGCCTGCATGGCCCCGTGCTGACACTGGCCGATCTCGCGTCGCCCTTCACGGAGGCGCTGGCGCTGGCCGGGATTTGGCTGGAGCGCGGGCGCTGCGAGGCGGTGCTCGTGGCCGCCGTCGACGAACTTTCCGATGTGCTGGCCCATGTGGTGCGGCGCAAGTGGAGTGTTAAGGAGACGGGTCGTCAGGCGGGCCCCGCACCGGTCGACGCCTGGCACGCAGGGATTCCCGGCGAGGGTGCCGTCTGCTTCCGACTGGAACGGGAGGGCTCCCTGCGGGTCGGCACGGAAGCCGGCACGACGAACCATGCGCTCTGCCGGTTGATCGATCAGGACGCTCTGGGCGCCAGATCCACGGAGCCAGTTTCCCGGGGAAGCTCCGCCGTCCCCGCTTTCAGCCTGACGCCCTATTGGGGCAGCACGCGCATCGGCATGGCCTTTCATCTGGCCGCAGCCGCGCTCATGCTGCGGGAGCAGCGGCTCTTTACCGAAGCCGGGACACATTCGGAGCGGCACGTAGGATTAATTCCCGGGCGTGGAGCCCGGATCGAGGTCGTGCCGGCGTGCAGCGACGGGCGCGTAATCACGCTCCAGCGTGAGCAGAAGGAAGAGGAACCCGCATGTCCATGAACGAGACCGAGGTGCTGCTGGAGTTGCGCAAGCATGTGGCGATGCTGCTGGAACAGCCGGTCGAGCGGATCGGCGCGGAACGGCCCCTGCATGAGCTGGGACTCGATTCCATGGGGTTTGTCGACCTCCTGGTCTTCATCGAGAAGCGCTTCAACCTCCCGTTGATGACCTCCCGCCTCGCTCAAGACGATTTTGCCACGTTGTCGCGTCTCACGCGGCGCATCCTGCAGGCCGTGCCGGAATGAAAGTCCCCAGTTCTCCCGGCAGGCGCTATCTCGGCGGGGCCGACTGGTGCGTGGCGGCGCTGAGCGCGGGCACCAAGATCACGACCGGCCGGCGCTGCATGTTCCTGATCGCGATTTTCCTGGATGGCGCCCCCGATGGCGGACGGATCAGTCGGGCATTTCAAGGCTTCTGCGCCCGCTTTCCCGTGCTCCAAGGCACGCCGGCCCGCTGCTGGTGCCTGGCACCCTACTGGCGGCAGCCGGCGGCGTCCGATCCGGCACGTCCGGCGCCCGTCGACCACATGGAACTGCCGGAGGGCGCGGGGATCACGGATATAATTCAGCACATCGAGCGGCTGGTCAACACCCACGCCGCCCGCGCGGAATGGATGGCCGCGCTCGACATCCTGCAGAGTGGACGCGGGCAGTGCCTGCTGCTCTTCTCCTTCGATCACATCCTCTTCGATGCCGATGGCGCCGAAGCCTTCATCGACCTCTTCATGCGCCACCTCAACGGCGAGACCGACGAAGCCGAAATTCCTACCCCCCGCCCGACCGCGGATGCCCATCTGGACCAGTGGCGCCGCAAGTTCAGGAGCGGGCAGAAGGTCAACCGCATGATGCGCCGGCTGGCGGCGGGCGAGACAGCCTGGCTGCCCCTGCCGGCCGACGCGCCTGACCGTCCCTTCCGCTTCCGTCTGACCACCTTCTCGCCGGACGAGTCGCGCCGGATCGAACAGGAGGCCTTCCGCGTGGCGGGCTACCTGATGCACACCCCGTATCTGCTGGCCACGGCGGCGGCCGTCTTCCGTCCCCTGTTCGAGGGGCAGCAGGCGTCCAACTTCGTCGTCTCCGTATCGACGGACAAGCCCCGGACTTCGCAGAAGACTCCGCACCTGTTCTTCAATGGGCTCTCGTTCCTCTACTTCCAGTTTCCCCTCGGTCTGGCCTCCGGCCGCGATGAACTGGCCGCCGAGGTGCGGCGCCAGTTTTTCGAGCAGGTCAGGGAGGGAATGCCGGAGGCGATCGAGGAGGCCAATCTGCTCATGCGCATCCTGCCGGCCCGCGGGCTCTGGCACTTCTTCATGAAGCTCTATCGCAGGCGGCTCTCCTCCTTCGGCTTCACCTGCCTGGGCGAGTCCGCCATGCGGTCGACGCACCTCCTCGGCTGTCCCATCCGGAGCCGCATGCACTTCCCGGTCATTCCCGCGCCGCCGGGCATCGGACTAATCTTCTGCCGGCACCAGGGCGCCTATCACGCCGTGCTCTCGTACATCGAGGGCGTCCTCGGCGAGGATGCGGCTGACGATGTCATGACCCGCTTGCGGGCTTCCCTGCTGAACAGCAGCCAGGTAATTGGCTAGCGGCAGCAAAATTATTGCGCATGAACAGAAATACTGTATGATGAACGACCAGCCAATTATGCTGCCCGGCGCGGCATCGGTTCGCCTTCTGGCTGCAAACGGATGAATCGTGACCCAGGCAATGGAAAGGGACTTGTGTTGAACGTATGAGTTGCGCATCGGGATTGTTTGGCAGCGAGTTCACACGCGAAGAGATCGAGCAAACGAAGGCGGCGCACGGGCTGTTGAGCATGGAACTCGAAGTCGGCACCCTCTGCAACTTCGCGTGCCGCTACTGCTATGTCGGCGATGACCATGCCGGCGCGGCGGGGGAGCGGAACGAGCTGACGCTGCCGGAACTGCAAGACGCGGCCGGGCAGGCGCAGGCGCTCGGGGCGCGCAAAATCATCCTGCTGGGCGGCGAACCCATGCTCTACGAGTTCACGCCCGGCTTCTGCGCCTGGTTGCGGAGCCGCGGCCTGGGCGTCGAGCTGTTCACCAACGGGTCGAACATGACGCCCGCGGTGGCCGCCGCGCTCTTCGCCCTGGGCGTGAACGTGGTGCTGAAGTGGCACTCGGCTGATCCCGCGATCCAGGACTGGCTGGCCGGTCTGCCGGGCGCCTCGGCCATCATGGAGGAGGCCCGGCGCAACCTGCTGGCCGCCGGCTACCCCTCCCGCACGGCGCGCCTGGCGCAAAGCACGGTCATCTGCCGGCAGAACCTCTCCGAACTCCCGGAACAGTGGCGCCGGCTGCGCGCGGCCGGCATCGAACCCTATTACGAGATGATCACGCCGCAGGGACGCGCCCGCGAGGACGTCTACGGCCTCGCGCCGTCCCCGGCGGAGACCCGGCGGCTGTTTGAGACGATCCAGGCGATCGACCGCGACGCCTTCGGACGCGTCTGGGAGGCCCAGCCGCCGCTCGTCGGCAACGCCTGCCTGCGCCACGCCTATTCCTGCCTGGTCAAAGCCTCCGGCGAGGTCATGCCGTGCGTCGGCGTGACACTGCCGGTCGGCAACATCCGGCGGCAGCCGCTGGCCCGGATCCTCGCCGACAGCGAGGTCATCGCCGACCTGCGACACTACGAACGCACCATCCAGGGCGCCTGCGGCGCCTGCGAGCGCGCCGCCGTCTGCTATGGCTGCCGAGGCGCGGCGTACCAGCTGACGGGCAACTACCTGGGTTCGGATCCCCTCTGCTGGCGGCACCGGGGGACGGACGACTGCGCCGCCTTGCCGATCGCCGCCGAGCGCCTGGTTCCCCACCAGGCCCCGGCACGCCTGATCGGGGCCCTGACCGCGGTTGGCGAGCGTTCGGCAACCGTGTCCGCCACGGTTCCCGCCGATACGCCGCACTGCCGCAACGGCCGTTTGATGGAGGCCGCGCACCTGGAGCTGATGGCGCAGGCGGCCGCAGCCCTGCACGGCTACCGGACGCGGATCCGGCAGGGGGACGGCCGGTCGCCGGGCGGCCTGCTCGTCGGCGCGCGCGACTTCACCGTGCTGGCCCCAATCCATCCGGGCGAGGCGTTGACGATCTCCCTGCGCAAGGAGGCCCGGCTCGGCGCCTTCGGCGTGCTGACGACGGAAATCCGGCGCGGCGACGCGCTGGTCTCCCGCGCGGAACTGAAGACATGGCACGACGACTAGCGACCGGCCTTCAACCGTTTTGGTGTCCGCCCTTCCGGATGGCGTGCCTTCTGGCCCTGCTGGCCGCCGCGGGCGGTGGACAGACCAACGGGATCCCCGCGCACCTGGAGCAGGCGGTCGTCGGCGTGAAGACGGTGCGGACGCGTTTTGTTCAGGAGAAGCGGGTCGCACTGTTCAAGCAGCCCCTGGTCACCCGCGGCCTGATCCAGGTCGCGCCGCCCGGCAAACTACTCTGGCGCGTCGAGAGTCCCATCCGCTACGCACTGCTGATCGATGGCCGGCAGGCGCGGCAATGGGATGGCGAGACGGGCCGCACCGAGAAGATCGCCCTGGCGGATAATCCGGTCTTCGCAGCCGTGGCGGAACAGCTGGGCGCCTGGTTCGGCGGCCGCTACCGCCTGCTGGCCTCCACCTACGACATCCGGCCGAGCCCCGGCGTTCCGGACGCCTTCGTCTTCACACCGCGGCCAGACACG
This sequence comes from uncultured Lentisphaerales bacterium, assembly GCA_964649455.1. Taxonomy (GTDB): domain Bacteria; phylum Verrucomicrobiota; class Kiritimatiellia; order RFP12; family JAAYLN01; genus JAAYLN01. Next base: position 756 of record CAZYRQ010000002.1, on the reverse strand, counting down.
CCGCCGGCAACCGTGCTGCAGTCCGTGACGGTGACCTTCCGCGGGGATGGGCGCTATCTTGCCTCGATCCGGATCGACGAGCGCGGGGGTGACACGACGCTCCTGACCTTCGCGGAAACGGAGATCAACGTGCCCCTGGACGCGGAGGCGTGGACGCTTTGACGACACGCCCGCTGCGCGCACGCCTGCACAGTCTCTTGCGCCGCCGCGTCTGCGTGGCGGGCGCGGTGGTTCTGGTCACCGTGGTCTCCGCCCTCAGCGTGCCACGCAGCAAGTTCCACGGGCGCATCGATGTTATGCTGCCGGACGACTCCAACCTGCGCAGCCTGTTCAGCTTCCTGCGCGAGATCCAGGTAGCCGACAAGATCCTGGTCACACTGGCCCGGCGCGACGGCACCGCCGATCCTGGCAGCCTCGCGGCTGCGGCCGAGCGTTATACCGAGGGACTCGATCCAACCCTCGCGGCACCGCTGGACATCCGTTTCCAACCGGGCTCACTGGCGCAGGACTTCTCGCGCCTCGCCCGGCAGTTGCCCGAATACCTGTCGCCCGAAACGCTCGGCGCGGATCTTCCGGAGCCGGAAATCCGCCGCGCTCTCGAGGCCCTCCAGCGCCGCATCCAGCAGCCCGAAGGCCTCTTCGCGGCCGCGGCGGCCCGTGCCGACCCCCTCGACTGGAACGGGCGACTGGTTCGCCAGATTCTCGCGGCGGTCGCCGCCTTCGGCTACCGGGCCGTGCCGGTGGGAGATTACCTGA
>CAZYRQ010000001.1:0-31374 GCA_964649455.1 uncultured Lentisphaerales bacterium | reverse complement strand
CATGTTCATTGATCCTCTCGTGCGCGGACGCCTTCCCGGCGCCGCATCCATGATGGGGGGGTGGTGTGGCCGAGGGAAGGGCCCATCATGGCTGGCCCCCTCGTTCGGCGTGTTGTCCATAGCGTATCGGAACGCCGCCAATGACGCAACGCAATTATCCACGCAATCCCCCCCTTGACATCACCGTCGCTTTTTCGCAAAGTGGCAACCACCGGGCCCCACCCGTTCCGCGGGGCGAAAGGATGACGATCATGGCGCTGCTGCACACGCATTTCTTCTCCGAGGTTCTGGGCCTGCAATGCACGATGGACGTAATCCTGCCCCAGAAGCCGTCCTGTCCCGCCCTGCCAGTCCTCTGGCTGCTGCACGGCCTCTCGGACGACCACTCGATCTGGCAGCGCCGGACGAGCATCGAGCGGTATGCCGACGGCCTCGACCTGGCAGTCCTCATGCCGAACGTCCACCGCAGCTTCTACACCGACATGCACCAGGGACTGCCCTACGAGCGGTTCATCGCGGACGAGCTGCCGGTCATCGCCCGCAACCTCTTCCACCTCTCCGCGCGGCGCGACGAGACCTTCGTGGCCGGGCTCTCGATGGGCGGCTACGGCGCCTTCAAGCTGGCGCTAAAGTATCCCGAGCGCTATGCGGCGGCCGCCAGCCTCTCGGGCGCACTCGACATGGCGTCGCGCTGGGAGCGCGGCGAGCGCATCGGCGACATGGAACTGGTCTACGGCGGCTCGCCGGCCGGCACCCCGAACGATCTGATGTTCCTCGCGCGTCGGCTCGCCGCCGACGCCGCCCAGCCTCGTCCACGCCTCTTCCAGTGCTGCGGCACCGAGGATTTCCTGCTCGGCGACAACCACGCCTTCCGCGACCAGGCCCTCGGGCTGGGGCTCGACCTCGTCTACCAGGAGGCGCCCGGCAACCACACCTGGGGCTTCTGGGACACGCATATCCAGCAGGTGCTGGCATGGCTCATGGCGCCGCAGACCGGCACGAAGTGAGGGCGCGGTCGGACGCGGCCGGCGAGACCGTCGCCGCCGTGGCCACGGCCCTCGGCCCCGCGGGCATCGCCGTCGTGCGTCTCTCGGGGCCGGATGCCTGGGCCATCGCCGCCCGCGTGGCGCGGCCGCCGCAGCCCCTGCCGGACTGGGCTGCGGCTGTCGGCCGCGCACTCCATGTCCGCTTCGCGCATCCGCACAGCGGCGAGGTGCTGGACGACGGCCTGCTGCTCGTCTTCCGCGGCCCGCACAGCTACACCGGGGAAGATGTGGTCGAACTGCAAATCCACGGCGGCAGCACCGCGCCACGCCGACTCCTGGAGGCGGTTCTCGCCGCCGGTGCCCATCTCGCGCCGCCCGGCGAGTTCACCCGGCGTGCCTTCCTCAACGGACGCCTCGACCTGACCCAGGCCGAGGCCGTGCTGGATCTGATCCAGGCGCGCACCGACCGGGCCGCGCAGGCCGCGCGCGCCCAGCTCGACGGACGACTCGGCGCCGAAATCCGCACGCACTATGCCGCGCTCGTGGCCATCGTCGCCGACATCGAGGCCCTGCTCGATTTCTCCGAGGAAGAGGTGCCGGACGGCTTTCTGCGGGAGGCCGACGTCCGGCTGGCGCGGCTGCTGGAGCCGCTGCAGGCCTTGATCGGCTCCTGGCACGCCGGCCACCTGCTGCGCGAGGGCGCACTGGTCGTCATCAGCGGCCGTCCCAATGTCGGCAAGTCGTCGCTGCTGAACGCCCTGCTGGGGCGCGACCGCGCCATCGTCTCGGAGCAGCCGGGCACTACGCGCGACTCCATCGAGGAGAGCTTGGTGCTGAATGGGTTCCTGGTGCGCCTGGTCGACACGGCGGGTCTGCGCGAGACGGCCTGCGCCATCGAGGCGGAGGGCGTCGCACGGGCCGGCGCGCTCGTCGCGCAGGCCGACCTGAACCTCCATCTGCTGGACGGCTCGCGCGCGCTCGACGCGGAGGACGGGCGCCAGCTCGCCCGGTTGTCGCCGGCGCGCACGCTGCTGGCGGTGAACAAGTCGGATCTGCCGTCCCGGCTCGACCGCGAGGCACTCGACGGCTGGCAGGCAGTCTCGATCTCCGCGCGCGAAGGGCACGGCCTGGCGGTGCTGCGCGAGGCGCTGGCCGGCCGCCTCGGCCTGCCGGGCGCCGTGGCGACGGGTGCCGAAGTCGCGGCGCGACACCGCGAGGAACTCGAGCGGGCGGCGGAAGCCATCGGCGAGGCGCGGCAACTGCTGGGCGGCGCGGCGGACGGGCTCGTGCTGGCCGCCCAGCGGCTGCGCACGGCCGCGCTGGCACTGGCCCGCATCACCGGCAGCGTCTGGTCGAAGGATCTGCTCGACACCATCTTCAGCCGCTTCTGTGTTGGGAAATAAAACCCTCAGCCCGGCGGCAGGTCGAGGCCCCACGGCCGCAGCACCTGGCGCAGCGCCGCGCGTCCCTGCGCATAGGCCAGGAAGAGCCCGTAGTTCGTGTAGGGCACGCCGATGGTGTCGAGATCACGGATGCGCGCCTGGAGCTTCTGCGGGGTGATCATGCAGCCGCCGCAATGGATGACGAGCTTGTAGGCCTGCAGCAACGCGTTCTCCTGGAACTCGCGCCCGAAGTTGTGCTCCACGGCGACACCGGGCCAGCGGCGGCGGATGAGGGCGGGGATCTGCACGGTGCCGATGTCCTCGGCGATGCGCGAGTGGTTGCACGCCTCGGCGATCAGGATGCGGTCGCCGGCCTGGAGCCGGTCGAGCGCGCCGATGCCGCGGACGAAGGCGGCCAGCCGTCCCTGGCTGACGTAGTGGATCATCATGATCGAGAAGGTCGTCAGCGGAATGTCGTCCGGCGTCCAGCGGTGCATCAGGTCCATTGCCTGCGAGTCGGTGATGATCGCCCGCGGCCGCCGGCCGAGGCCGGCCAGGAAGGCCTCGAAACGGCACCGTTCGACTTCGTCGCCGCTCCGGGCGCGGGCCAGGTCCATCCGGTAGGAGACCGGCCAGGCCCAGTGCCGCACGAGGTACTCGTGCGCCATCTCCTGCGGGCGCAACAGGCGGCCGGAGGGCGTCTGCTCGTCCATCGGGATGTTCAGCACGAAGCAGGCGTCGCGTTCGGCGAAGGGCAGCAGCTCGGTCGTCACGCGGCGCGGTGTGTAGTGGGCCAGGATGAACGTCAGCAGCGGCTGCCGGCAGGCGGGGTCGGCGGCCGAGAGGAGGTGCCGGGGGTGGAACTTGAGGAGCGGCAGGGCGGCCTCGACCGTGCCGACGTCGTTTGCCGCGCCGGGTGTGAAGAGATTGAAGAGCGCCAGCAGGGGCTTGTCCAGTTCGCGGGCGCGGTCGAGGATCGTCGCCTCGGCGGCGAACGTCCGCGTGGAGGGATCGATCACCAGCAGCACGAGGTCGCAGGCCTTGAGGTCGTCGAGGACCTTGTCGCGCTTCTTCCGGCCCAGTTCGGTCTCCTCGTCGAGGCCGGCGGTGTCGAAGAGCTTGACCGGCCCCAGGCCGTGGATCTCCTGGAGCGCGACCTTCGTGTCGGCTGTGGTTCCCGGCGTCGGGTCGACGATCGACGTCGTCTGCTGGGTGAGCAGGTTCATGATGCTGCTCTTGCCCGCATTCATCTTGCCGAAGATGCCGATCTGGTCGCGCTCGATTATCATGGATCGTTCCCGGACGCGTGAAGTCTGCGGGAAAGATGCCAAAGCGGGCGCCGGAAGTCAAATTGGAAGTCAAATGCCCTTGCCAAGGCCCGGTCAATCTGCGATGGTGCTCATTCGCGCGGGAGCAATAAAGCATGACGCCCATGGACGAGAGTGAAGCCGAGGAAGCGGCGGAAGCGGAACGGCAGGCGCTGCAGCGGCGACTGATGGAGAGTCCGGCCTATGTGCTGGCCTACCAGGACAGCGCCTTCCTGGAACGCCCCGAGCTGCGGTCGGTGCGGCTGCAGCTCGAGCTGCTCAAGCCAGAACTGGCGCAGCAGGCGCACAAAATCCACTCGACCATCGTGGTCTACGGCAGCGCTCGCACACTGCCCCCCGAGCGGGCCGCGCGCGAGTTGGCGGAGGCCGAGGCTCGGGCCGCCGCCGGGTGGGATCCGGCCGCCGCCGAACGGCTGGCCCGCGCCCGCCGGCAGGCGGAGGCCTCGCGCTACTACGGGGAGGCGCGGCGCTTCGCCCGCCTCGTCTCATCGACCTGCCAGACCGACGACTCCTGCGACTACGTCGTCGTCACCGGCGGCGGGCCCGGAATCATGGAGGCCGGCAACCGGGGCGCGCATGATGTCGGCGCCAAGAGCCTCGGCTTCAACATCCAGCTTCCCTTCGAGCAGCGTCCGAATCCCTACATCACGCCCGAGCTCTGCTTCGACTTCCGCTACTTCGCCATGCGCAAGATGCACTTCCTGATGCGCGCCCGGGCGCTGGTGGCCTTTCCCGGCGGCTTCGGCACGCTCGACGAGCTTTTCGAGACGCTGACGCTGATCCAGACGCGCAAGGTGCCGCGCGTGCCCGTGATCCTCGTCGGGCGCGCCTTCTGGAACCGCATCATCAACCTGGACGCGCTGGCCGAGGAGGGCATGATCTCGCCGGAGGATGTCGGCCTGGTCACCTGGGCCGAGACTGCCGAGGAGGCCTGGACGGCCATCACCGATTTCTTCGCGGATACGCCGCACATAAAAGGAACATGATGAGCACAACCGACATTCAGCTTCCCGCCTGCGGGCTTTTCCTGGGTTCGGGCGTCTACGAGCATGGCGGGCGGCTGCTCTGCTCCGGCAAGGCGTTCACGTACTGGGCGCCGGACTACCCGTCCGCGCGGGAGACCGTCGATCTCTGCGTCGAGGCCAACCAGGGCAACACGCTGCAGTTCTGGCAGAACGGCGAGCACCTGCTCGACCTCTTCCGGGCGGCGGTCGACCGGGGGCTCTACGTGATGTGCCTCTACTCCTCGGCCCCGCCGGAGATCGCGGCCCGCTTCAAGGAACTGGGCGGACGCTATCTCGGCTACGACTTCGGCGAGCGCTACACGTTCCGGCTCGAGGGGATCGACGGAGCGGGTGAAGTCAAGGCGGGGGAGGCCACGCTGCGGGATCTGGCGGAGGGCCTGCTCCGCCAGGTCGGCGACCATGTCCGGGAGCGGAAGGCCGCTGGCTGGGGACACATCATGACCACGGGCGGCAAGTTCCACATCGACTACGAGGTGGCCGCCGGGGTGGACATCCCGCTCTACGAGGATTTCGGCCAAACCAACCTGTTGATCTCCTCGGCGCTCTCCCGCGGCCTCTACCGGCAGTACAACCTGCCCCTGTGGGGCACGCACCTGGCGCACGAGTGGTATTCCTGGTTCCCGCAGGCCAATCCCCTCAAATTCCCGGTGCTCCAGGCCGCCATGCGGCTCAAGTACCTGGCCGGCGCCAAGATCATCATCAACGAGAGCGGCAACTGGGCGCTGCAATCGTCGCTGTGCCCCGATTCGCCCATGCACACGATGCCGCGCGTGGTGGGCGCCCCCCCCAGCCTGCGCCATACCGGCAAGGCCTTCCAGGACCAGTACATCGACGAGGCCCGCAAGCTGTTCTGCAACATCGACTACCGTTCGCCGACGGCGGCCAAGTACCGCAAGGAGATCTCCGTCTTCTACGACTTCGTCAAGGCCAACCCCGCGCCGGCCGGCCAGCCGGAAGCCACCGTGGCGGTGGCCAAGGGCAACTACGACCTGTGTGGCGTCGACTACAGCCCCGAATCGCCTATCGCCAGCGCCTTTGCCGTGGCGGAACGGAACCCCGACTGGTTCCAGGGCGCCCCCGAGCGCGGCTGGGAGATCGTCCGGTCGGTCTTCTACCCGCGGCCACCGGTGGTGGCGCCCAACAAGAATCTGGTTCTGGCCGGCTCGCCTCACGGCATGGTCGACATCGTCAGTTTCGCGGAGGACCGCATCGACGCCGATTTCCTAGCGCGCAACTACAAGGCCCTGATCTTCAGCGGGTGGAACACCTGTTCCGAGAAGCAGTATGCCGTTCTGGTGGACTACGTGCGGGCGGGCGGACGGCTCTGCCTGGGCATTCCCCACCTGTCGTGCGACCTGAACCGCAACTTCCGCAACTACACCGTGGCGGATCTGGTTCACCAGGGCGATTTCTCGGAATTGTGCGGCGTCAAGGTGCTGGGCCGCGGCGAGCGCTTCTACTGGGCCACGGGCAACGAACTCACGCCCAACGCCCTGGGGCTGGCCGTGCCGCGCCGCTATGGCATCATGGGGGTGCCGCTCGGACAGATCGAGCTGACCGATCCCGGCGCGATCGAGGTGCTGGCGGCCGACGACGAGCAGTTCCGGCCGCTGATCCTCCGGCGCCGGCTGGGCAAGGGCGAAGTCTTCTTCATCAATTCCTGGGCCTATCCCGGGGCGCTTAACTCCGACTTCGGTCCCGGTTGCACGGTGGATTCCAAGGGGCTGATCGGCCTGCTGTACGGCTACATCGCCTCCATCTCGCGTGGCCACGTCTGGATCACCGGGCCGGACATGGCCGCGCCGGATGCCGACTGCGACTACATCGCCTACTCGTTCTTCCCCGACGCGGGCCGCATCTGCCTCCAGAACATCGATTTCAGGAATCCGCGCCGCTGCGTGCTGCACCAGTTCGGCGACGTCGACCAGATCGAGCTGGCGCCGGCCGAGTTCCGCATCCTAGACTCGGTCGTGCTGAAGCCCGGCGAGAAATTCAATCCACGCTAGTCCGGGGTGCGGTGCGGTTTTGCCGCAACGCACCTAGGGTTCAGGGGCCAGGGTTCAGGGGTCAGGCGAGTCTGGCCTGAGACACCCTCTGTCCCCGCACTCCATCACCTAGGGTTCAGGGGCCAGGGTTCAGGGGGCAGGCGAGTCTGGCCTGAGACACCCTCTGTCCCCGCACTCCTCTGCCCCCGCACTCCATCACGGCTGCCATGCGAGCCCCCGACGCTCACTTTTCCTGCATTCTTTGTTTCCGCGGCGATTCACCCAAGTTGAATCGCCCCTACAGCACCAGCTTGACAGTCTCCTGGCGCTGGCCGGCGTCGAAGACCGCTTCGACGAGCCTCATCAGGCGCCGTTGCTGGTCGTGCGTCACCAGCGGCGCATCCTCGCCGCGGATGGCGGCGACGACGTTCGTGTAGTACTCGCCCCAGTCGGCCTTGACGTCCGGCAGTGGGAACTTCTGGATCGTCTCGTCCGTGCGCGGTGCCATGGTCTTCGTGAGGCCCGCGCCGGCCTGGATGGGCACGGCATCGCGGTTCGCCCAGTCGGAGACCATGACGATCTCGCCCTTGCAGCTCCAGTCGTGGATCACGGCCGAGCCGTTCTCGCCCAGCATGTACCAGCGCGGCAGGGCGATGAAGTTGCTGGTGCCCACCTCCGCCAGGAAGGTCAGGCCGTCGTCGAAGGTCAGGATCGCCCGGAATCCGTCGTCGCAGTCGGTGTTGGTGACGTGCGTGAGCTGGGCCTGGACGGCGACGACCCGGCGCGGCAGGGTCATCATCAGGGCCTGGTCGAGGATATGGATGCCCCAGTCCAGCACCATGCCGCCGCCATGCGCCTTCTGGTTGCGCCAGTCGCCCGGTATGCCGCGGCTGCCGTGGACGCGCGACTCGATGGCGTAGACGGGGCCGAGGGTGTTGGCGTCGAGGATGCGCTTCATGCGCAGGTAGTCGCCGTCCCAGCGCCGGTTCTGGTGGACGGTGAAGAGCCGATCCGCCCGCTGCGCGGCAGCGATCATCGCTTCGAGCTCCGCGCCGTCCATGGCGACCGGCTTCTCGCAGATCACATGCTTACCGGCCTGCAGGGCGGCGACGACGACCTCCCGGTGGACGTCGTTGGGCGTGGCGACGACGATGAGCTCGACGCGGGGGTCGGCCAGCAGGGCTTCGCGCGTGGCGAAGGCCTGGGCGCCGGGCGCGCCCGGCAGATCCGCGAGACGTTCCGGGCGGATGTCGTAGGCCCCGATCCACGTCAGTGCGTCATGCTTGGCGATGCGTTGCGCATGCCAGTGTCCCATGCCGCCGTAGCCGATGACGGCGCAGCCGATACGTGCTTTCATCTATCCGTCTCTCCCGATGCCTTCCAGCGTGCCGGTATTCGCCGCCAACCGCCGGTAGAAGCAATGTGGCTAGTAGTATGGCATGGCGTCCCCGCCAACGCAATCGCGAAGCGGCACTGGCAGTAATGGCTATAATGTGTCAGTTTCTGGGGGGGGTGGGGGATCAGCGCATGGAGAAGCGAGCGAAAACGGCACGCTTGGGGGCATCCGATGCGAAACGGGACTGAAGCTCCTTGCCGACTGCCGCCTGAAGACGGGACTCCGACGCGATGGTTAACCGGCACAGACCTTTCCGTCGAAGTACCGCTTCAGCCGGAAGCCCGCGAAAGCCTTCAGGCCCGGGTAGTCGGAATAAGGCAAGGAGCTTGTAGCCACCAACATACCGGTCGGGACGGAGCCCGACCCTCCAATTCTGTCGCAACCGGCGGTCATCTGGGCTGGAGGGACGACCTCCGTGTCGTCCCCCTGAGCTCGTTCCGCCTGAGCTCAGCAAGCGCCTCTTGACGCGGTTCGCGCCACGCGGGTATGCTGGCCGCCTTCTGTCGATCCAGTCGGACGGGGGCACAATGACGAACCAGGAATGGACACGCCTCGAGGCGAAGCTCAACGATTTCGATCCCGCGGTGCGCCGCGATGCGCTCGCGGCGTGCGCCGCGATGCGCGGGGAGGACGCGCCGCCGGCGGACGGCGCCGTCAACATGCACTGCCACTCGTTCTTCTCCTACCACGCGGAGGGATGGTCGCCGAGCCGCATCGTCTGGGAGGCGCACAAGGCGGGCTGGTACGCGGCGGCCCTTTGCGACTTCGACGTGCTCGACGGCCTGGAGGAGTTCCTCGACGCCGCGCGCGTCGTCGGGCTGCGCGCCGCCGTGCATCTCGAGACGCGCGCCTATGTCGGCGAATGGGCCGAGGTCGAGATCAATTCCCCGGGCGAGCCGGGCGTCGCCTACGTCATGGGCGGAGGCTTCCCCGCGCGGCCCCGGCCCGGCAGCGCACCGGACGAGCAGCTCGCGCGCTTCCGGCAGGGCGCGCAGACGCGCAACGAGGCGCTGATCGGACGCATCAACGAGCGCCTGCCGGAGATCGCCATCCATTTCAACCGCGAGGTGCGGCCCCTGACCCCCGCCGGCGTGGCAACCGAGCGCCACATCATCTCCGCCTATGTTTCCCGGGCCGAGCGCCGCTTCGCCGACCCCCGTCAGCGGGCCGCCTTCTGGGCGCCGCTCCTCGGCCTCGGCGGCGATCCGGCGGCCTGCCGCGCGCTGCTGGAGGACCGCCCGGCGCTCGAGGAGCGTGTCCGCGGCGCCCTCGCCAAGCAGGGGGGGATCGGCTACGTGCAGCCGACGCCGGAGCAGTTCCCCCCGCTGGAGCGCTTCATCGACTGGGTGCGCGACTGCCAGGCCATTCCGCTGATCACCTGGCTCGACGGCACGCGCGGCGCCGAGCGGGACTGCACCGCCATGATGGATCTGCTGACCGCCAAGGGCTGCGCGGGCCTGAATCTCATTCCGGACCGCAACTGGAAGGACAAGACGGACGCGGGGCGCGACCTGAAGCGCGCCCGGCTCGACGAGGTGATCACCGAGGCCGCGCGGCGCCGCCTGCCGATCAACATCGGCACCGAGATGAACCGCCGCGGCCTCCCGCTCGCCGACGACCTCGACGGCCCCGTGCTCAGCCGCTACCGCCGCCTCTTTCTGGAAGGCGCCCGGATCCTGGCGGGCCACACCATCCTGGCCACCTACGCCGACATGCCCTACCTGGGGGCGCGCGCCGAGGCGATCTTCGCCGACCGGGCCGACCGCAACGCCTTCTTCGCGGCGGTCGGCGCCCTGCCGCCCGTCACGCACGAACTGGCCGACCGGCTGCTCGATGCGGGCCCGGAGCGCGCGCTGGGGCTGCTGGGCGCTCTGATCCGCAAACAAGAATGACCGCGCCACCCGTGAGTGGCGCGGTCATATCATGACCTTCGGTCGCGTTCCGGACTACTTGGTCAGAACCGCTTCCTTGCAGACCTTCGCCAGGCGGAACTTGGCCACCGTCTTGGCGGGGATCTTGATCGTCGCACCCGTGGCGGGATTGCGGCCCGTGCGCGCCTTGCGCTGGACCTTGATCAGCTTGCCCAGGCCGGGCAGCAGAATGCCCGTCTTGGCCTTGGCGCCGGCATAGGCGATCGCGAGGAGGGTGTCGTACGCGGCCTTTGCCTGCTTCTTGCTGATTTCGGCCCCGTCCGCGATCGCGGCCAGAATCTGGGCCTTGGTCTTGGGCGAGCCCTTGACCTTGGGGGCGGCTGCCTTCGCCTTGGGAGCGCTCTTCTTCGTTGCCATCGTGGTGTACTCCTGTGTTTTGTGCTGGTGAACTTACCGCAGCACGAGAACAAGATACGATATTGACGGCCAAAAGCAACAGGAAAATCAAGGGGGGTGCGTTATTTTTTCAACACAGGCTTGCATCCTGCGGCCGGAGAATCCACAATGGAGCCGATGCCGGAGTTGTCTGCAGACGTTCCCGGCACGGAGCGCCGCCCATGCCGACCTACGAGTATTCCGCCGAAAACACCAGCAAAAGCTGTTCTTTCTGCCAACAGGGCTTCGATTACGCGCAACGCCTGGACGACGCGTCGCTCGTGCGGTGCCCGCGCTGCGGCGCGCCCGTCCGCAAGTGCGTCTCGCTCCCGGCCATCGGCCGCTCGCGGTCGGGACTCGACGACCGCGCTCGACGCGCGGGGTTCAAGAAACTGAAGAAGATCGGACGGGGCGAGTACGAGCAGCAGTACTGAAGGAGAACAACACCATGAATCGAATTCGCGTGGGCATCATCGGACATGGACGCAGCGGACACTACATCCACGGCGTCTTCCTGGCAAAGGATCCGCGCTTCCATATCGTCGCCGTGGCGGATCCCCTCGAGGATCGCCGGCAGGCCGCCGCGAAGGAATACGGCTGCGAGACGCATGCGGAGCACCGCGAACTGCTGCGGCGCCAGGATCTCGATCTGGTCGTCAACGCGACGTTCAGCCACCTCCACGCACCGGTCACGCGCGAGGCGATGCTGGCGGGCCATCACGTGCTCTGCGAGAAGCCGTTCGCGCGCACCGTCGCGGAGGTCGACGACCTGATCGGCGTGTCGCAGTCCACCGGGCGCATCCTCGCCATCTTCCAGCAATCGCGCTATGCCGGCTACTTCCGGCAAGTCCAGCGCGTGATCGCCTCCGGCGTGCTCGGGCGCCTCGTGCAGGTCTCCATCGCCTTCAACGGCCACGCCCGCCGCTGGGACTGGCAGACCCTGCAGGCGTACAACGGCGGCAGCCTGGCCAACACGGGCCCCCACCCGCTCGACCAGGCCCTCGTGCTCTTCGGCGAGGGGGATCCGGAGGTCTACTGCCACATGGACTGCACGGAGGGAACCACCGGCGACGCCGAGAACCACGTCAAGCTGATGCTGCGCGGGCCGGGGCATCCGCTGGTCGACCTGGAAATCTCCTCCTGCTGCGCCTATCCCTGCTTCACGTACCAGATCTTCGGCACGCGCGGCGGCCTCAAGGGCACCCAGGGCGAGGCCGCCTGGCGCTACTACGATCCCACGGCGCTCGCGCCACTGCGCCTCGTGCGCGAGCCGCTCACCGACCCCGCCACCGGCAACCCCGTCTTCTGCCGCGAGGAGGTCGCCTGGCTGACGGGCCAATGGCCGGACGCCCCGGGAACCGCCGCCACAAGCGAGGCGGCCTATGCGCCCATCCAGCCGGAGGGCAGCATGAGCCAGGCCTTCTACGACATGCTCCACCGGTCGCTGACCACGGGCGCGCCGCTGGAGATCACCCCGCAGCAGGTGCGCCGCCAGATCGCCGTCATCGAAGAGTGTCGGCGGCGGAATCCGCAGATCTACAAGGTTTGACCAGTCGGCAACCCGTCGGCGACGTGTCGCTACCTTGCAGTACCGACGCGGCTACGACGCGTCGGCCTCCCGGCGACCCGTCAGATAGGCACTTCTCGATGCTATTGGAATCTGGAACGCAGACATGAAAGGCAGGGGAGGGCGTGCTTATCATCGCCTTTTCTCGCATCCCTTTACACTTTCGGCTCGCGAGGACGCTCGCCCTCCTGGTGAGTCATCGCCAACGGCTTGATGTATCTAACTGGAGGGCGAGCGTCCCCGCGAGCCGTATGCGCAAGGCTGGGCGCATGGCTATGCAACAGGCGCACTGCCGGGTGCATGTGGGGCGACGCGTCGTAGCTGCGTCGTTACTGTCGGTGCGTCCCACGGCCGGGTCGCAACACGTCTCCGACGGGTTGCCGCCTCACTTGACGTCGGTCAGCTTGCGTTCGAGATAGGCGCGGCGGAGGTCGGTCAGGCGGTAGCGGATGTTCATCCAGGACGGCACGGCCTCGGCGAAGAGGGTGTCGACCTCGGTGGCGGGCATGGCGGCGGAGACCCGTTTGCCGAAGGCGTCCAGACGTTCGATCAGCGGCGCGACCTCGGCGGCGTGGAAGGCGGGATCCGAGTAGTCCTTGTCGGCATAAAAGTCGACCAGGCCGCCGGTGCGCGGGTTTTTCTCCGCCAGGTAGCGGGCATAGGCCTTGTAGATGAGCTTGCGCTTGATCGCGCGCCGGTCGGCGTCGGACAGGTCGAAGCGCCAGTGTCCGAAGCTGGAGCGACCGTGAACCGTCTTGAGCCCGTTCCAGGTCACTCGTCCGCCGCGCGCCCAGCGTCCCACTTCGAAGAGCCAGGCGTCGTCCGTGCCGGGCAGTTTGTCGTGAAAAAAAGCCCAATCGAAGAAGAGATAGAGCAGGTGCGCGCGATCCGTGTGCCGGAACTCACTGCGGAAACCGGCTGACTCGGCGGTGATGGGCGTATGCTGGTCGGTGGCGTAGGCCGCGTTCCAGAGCGTGACCTTGCCCGACTGCAGGTTGACGAGGAAGCAGGTATGGGGCACGCGCTCGCCCGCGGCGAGGTAGCCTTCGAAGCTGCCGCCGCGCAGCAGGCCGGCCTCGACCTCGGGCGTCTTGTCGTCCAGGGCCTCGAAGAAGAGATGGATGCCGTCGGCATCGCAGACCGCGAAGAAGCCGGTCTCGGTGTCGCCCACGGCACCCGCGTCGAGGCGGATGTCGCCGCGGTCGCCGGTCGCGGCGTCGGTGGCCACGACCAGTTCGAGGTTGCCGCCGAATTTGCGGTCGAGGCGCGCGCGGCGCGGCGGGTCACGGACCAGGTCGGAGGCGAGGAAGCCGTCGATGCTGGCTGGCGCCTGGGGCATGAAGCCGACCGTGTAGGTCTTGGTTGGCTCGGGCACGAAGCGCGACGTGTGGATTTCACCCACGGCGCGGGCGGCTGTGAAGCGTCGGGCGATCATCGCCGTGCGGCCGGCGCGCAGCAGCGCCTCGAGCCGCGCGGCGGGATCGAGCGCCTCGCGCGCGAAGGCCGTCTCGACGGCTCCGACCGTCGCGCGGATCCCGGAGGCCTGGTCGGGCGCGGCGAGGATGCCCTGGATCAGGGCGAAGGTGAAGCGGTGCAGGGGCGCGAGGCGCTCGTCCTGCGCCAGGTGGTCGGCGCGCGCCGTCGCCGTCACCACCTCGCCCATCCCGGCGAGGGCGTTGACGCCGTAGATCCCGGCGAGGAAGCGTTCCTCGCGCGCCAGTCCGCCGTTCGCGCCGAGCGTTTCAGCGGCCTCGGCGGCGAAGGGGTAGACCGTGCGGGTCATGGCGAGCTGCAGCAGGCTCATCAGGGGGCGTCCGCGAACCGCCGTGTCGCCGGCCAATGTCTGGTATGCGGCCAGGATGCCGCGGGCCTCCTCGAAGCGGCCGGCCGCCAGGCAGATGTCCAGGAAGCGCGTCATGGCGGGCCAGCGGTCGCGATCAGGGCGCGTCTCGTCGTTGATTGCGGCGCGCAGCAGTGCGAGGGCGGCGTCGCTGTCGCCCTGCGCGTGCAGCACGCCGGCGGCATCGGCCACGCGCCCGGCCTCGCGGTAGAGGGTCAGCGCCTGGTCGGTGGCGCCCTCGGCCATCCAGGCGTCGGCCATGGCCGTCTCCGCCTTGAGCTTGAGGGCGGGATCGAGCCGGGCGGCCTCGGCGAAGGCCTCGCGCGCCGCCGCGTGGCGGTACATACGCGCACTGATCTGACCGATGTTGTAGTAGGCGCGCCCCTTCTCGCCGTCCGAGAGGCCCGGAAACGTCAGCGTGCCGCGCACGGTGGCGTCGGCCGCAGCCTCGTCGCCCTGCATGAGTTGGACGCCGGCCAACTGGTAGGCGGCCTCGATCCGCTGGGTCGGCGTGGCGCCGCTGCTCGCCAGGATGCGCCGCGCGCAGTCGGCGGCGGCGGGCAGATCCTTCGCCTTGAGCCAGTAGTGGATGTACTGCGCCAGCACCTCGGCCCGTTCGGCCTCCGCGAGGCCCTCGGTGGTCAGCGCCTGATCGAGGGCCTGGCGCGCCTCGTCGAGGTTGGCGTAGACCGAGCTCTCGGCGGCATTGTTCGCGGCGGAGATCCAGCCTTTGATGCGTTGCGCGGGCGTCAGGCTCGTGTCACGGCCGATTCCGGCCCAGACTTCGCGCATCTGGAGCACCCGTTCCTTCGTGCGGAAACGCATGAGCGCGGCGGTTTTGCGGTTGCGCGCCGCCAGGCGTTCGCTGGCCGGGAGATCCTCGATGGCGGCAATGGCATCGTAGGCGGCGAGCGCGTCGTCCAGGTGATCAAGCGGACCAAGGAAGAGGTCGGCCACGCCGTAGAGCGCCCGGGCCCGCGCCTTCGCGTCGGCCCCGGGCAAGGCGGCGGCTTCGCGGTAGCGGGCCACGGCCCCGGCGGGGTCGTTGGCGGCGGCGAGCGCCCGGGCCTCCGCGATCAGGTCGGCGGCGGGGGCGGCGGTGGACGCCAGCAGCAGGCCGGCGAGGAGCGAAGGAATCAGTCGGATCTTCATGGGATGCTCCTGCTGGAAGGGGATCGTTCAGCGCAGGTCTTCGAGGTGGAGGATGCGCTCGATGATCTCTAGACGGGCGGCGTTCATGTCGCCGCCCGCGACGTCGAGGTCGGCGAGGTACTGGAGGGCCTGGCGTCCGGCGTAGCGCCGCCCGATCCCACCGCCGGCGTCGCTTGCCTCGAGGGCGAGCTCCCGCAGCCGCGTGGCGTAGCGGATGTCGTCGACGCCCTCGCGGAAGCCCTCCCAGGCCAGGGTGTCGACGAGCTCGCCGCGCGTGCAGTAGGCGAAGACCATCGGCTTGTAGGTGTCCTTGGCCAGGTCGTTCCAGGGATTCATCGAGAAGGAGTAGTTGCAGAGCATGCTGAAGTTGTTGCGGTAGGGGACGAGCCCGTACTGCTTGCGGATGTAGGCGGGGTTCTCGACGCCGACGTGCTGTGCGGCGTACCAGCCGACATACGCGTGGCCGATCTCGTTCCACCGGCGCGTCCGCCCGCTCTCCTCCGGGAAGGCCGCGGCCGGATGCATGTCGTAGATGTAGCCGCCCTTGTGGTAAAGGGCCTCGCTGCCGGCCGTGTAGAACTTGAAGCCCAGCTCCTGGTAGAGGCTCCAGTGGGGCCGCATGTCGACGATCCATGCCGGTCCCGGCTCGTCGCCGCTCTGGAGATAGACGTTGAGGTGGCCGAGGTGCTTGAGGAAGAAGTCGCGCGTCTCCTCCGCGTAGCGCCGGGTCGCGAGCAGGCCTTCGTGCGTCGTGTCGCGGCCCACGCGCATCGAGGATCCGACGATCACATCCATGCGCATGCCTGCCTCGCGCGCCAGATCGAGCTGCCGCCGGAGGTCGTCGCCCGGCGCACCCCGCACCTTGTAGGTGGCGATGTTGTGGCGGCGCATGTTCCTGAGGATGCCGAGGTACTGCCGCGTGGCGAGCGCGAAGTCGTTGCCGTTCTCGGCGAGGAGGATGTCGTAGGAGACGTAGTTGTAGGTGGTGACGAGGAAGTCGCGCTGCGGATCGAAGTAGGTTTTCGGCTCGGGGAGCGCGAAGGGCAGCACCCGCAGCACGACGGGGATCTCCGCCAGGCGGGGCTGGCCGGGCACGGCGACGGCGATGGCGCCCGTGTAGAGGCCCGGCGCGGCGTCCTCGGGCACGCGCACGGTGAGCCAGAACTGCTTGAAGGATCCGGCCGCCAGCGCGACCGGCTGGAGGGTGGCGGCATCCTCGAAGTCCTCCTTCATGGGCCGGAAGGTGTAGTGCTTGCCGCGCTCGTCGTAGATCGAATCGAGCGTCTTCGGGGGCGTGATCCAATGGTGGCGGTAGGTGCCGTCGGGATTTCTGACGCGCGCGTGGTTGGCCTGCGCGGCGGTGTCGACCCGCACGAGGTCCTCGTCGTGGAGCAGCAGTTCAGGCGTCAGATGTAGCCCGGTGTCCATGAAGTAGCTGATCCAGCCGTTGCCGTTCTGGTACCACACCTTGACGACCCGCAGGTCGAGCTGCGCGGCGGGGATGGTGCCGCCAGCGGCGCGCGCGAGGTCGCCGACCGAGAAGGTCGCCCGGCCAAGGTCGGCGAAGGGATAGACGACGAAGGAGGCCGGCTCGAACTCGCCCGGCGTGGCGACGAGGCGCAGGGGCTCGAAGGGCGCGCCGTCGGCGGGATAGGCATCGGGCAGGCGCATGCGGTCGCTCATGGCCGGCACGGCATAGCAGGCGAGCGAAACTCCCGGGCGCCCCCGGGCCGCGACATCCGCAGCCACGCGCACAGCGTTGGCGATCGCCAGCGGCCGCGCGCCAGCCAGGCCTCCAAGATGCGCCTTCAGTGGCCCCTGCGCCTGGCGCTCGCGCTCCGGAAGGCTCCGTACGAGCGCGTCCAGGGCGCGGGCGTCGAGGTGCTCGACCTGCGCGGTCGTCCAGGCGGGTGCCAGCAGCGCGGCAACCGTGCAGAGCATGCCGCCGAAGGCTGACGGTCGGCATCGGGTTGGATGTGAACGCATAATTTCAGCAATCCTTGGCATCGCATCCCTGACCCCTGTCGCCGCGCTGACCCCTGTCGCCGCGACGCAACCACGAAGCGACCGCCCGTTCAACTCACTTGGGCGCGGTGATCGCGGGCGCCGGGGCCTGGTCTGCGGGTGCCTTCTCGGTCAGCTTACGGATGTCGGCGATGAAGGCCTCGGGGGTGGCGTTGCGCGATGCGCCGAGCTGGCCGAGGCGCGTGGCGCCATCCGACGCCAGCAGAATGTAGGTTGGATAGCCGCGGACTCCAAACTGCTTGCTGAGTGCCTCGTTGCGGGCGACGAAATGCATCGGGACCAGCGCCTTGTCCTGGGGAAAATCGATGAAGACGAGCACCAGGTCTTTCCGGGCATAGGTTTCCCATTCCGGCTTGGCGAACACGTTCCTGTCCATCAGCTGGCACCAGCCGCACCAGTCGCTGCCGGTGAAGTTGATCAGAATCGGAAGATTCTTCTCCTTGGCGAGCGTCTTGGCGGCCTCGAAGTCCATGGTCCACTCGCCGACCTTCGCGCCCTTGGTGGCCGGCGCGGCGGCCCAGAGGGCCAGGGAGGCGGAGGCGATGAGCACGGCACCGATGAGTTGCTTGCGCATGATGTTGATCCTCACGAATGACCCTTGTTGACCCGTCGGCGGCCAGGCAACGGCCCAGCCCCGATTTTCATAGCCAGAAGTATAGCTCGGTTTATCCTGAGCGTCCAGATAAACAGAAATGGAACCCGAACTTATTTCGTGTATCTTCGAGTATCTTCTTGATCTTTTGGCCGCGGGCGGTATGCTGAATACTCTCAACTCCGGAGAGGGTTTCACCATGGCCGCCATTCGATCCTTCAACTTTCCGAACGATTATACCGTCGCCCTGTCGCAGGACGGCCGCGCCTTCGCGCTCGACACGCCCGGCCTGCGCCTCGACGGCTGCCGGATCGGCGTGGCGAGCGACCAGCAGCCCCAGGTGTTCGCCAGCGGGCTGAGGCTTACCCCCCGGGGCCGGAACCGCGTGACGCTCTCCGCGAAATCCCCGCTCGGACCGCTGACCCTTGACATCCGCTCGGCGCGGGTCGGTCGCGACGCCGCGCTGACCTTCTCGCTGGCGCTGGACGCCCGCGCCCGCCACCGCTGGGTCGAGATCGCGCCGCTGGCCGGTGTAACGCTGACCGGGGCCACCCACCTCCTCAGCCATGGCCGCTCGATGGGCGGCTGCCGTCTCTGGCCGCTGCCGCGCACAGGGGGGGAAAAGACTTTCAGCAGCCACTTTCAGTGCGTGGTCTCCTGCGCCGCGGCCAAGCTCCACCTCTCCCACCGCCTGCAGCAGAAATACTCCTCATGCGTCCGGGGCGAGATCGACGGGCGGACGGTGGCCGACCTGCAGGCCGCGACACGCTTCGAGTTCCCGGCGGCCCGGCGCCTGACGGCCGAACCGCTCACCCTGGCCACGGTGACCGACGGTTTCGGCGCCATGACCGCCTGGGGCGACGCCCAGGTCCGCGTGCCGCCGCCCGCCGAGCCGCAGCCCGTGGGCTGGAACAGTTGGGACTACTACCGCTGGACGATCACCGAAGACGAGGTGCTGGCCAACGCCGAGTTCATCGCCGCCGATCCCGTGCTGAGCCGCCACGTCAAGCGCATCATCGTCGACGACGGCTGGCAATACTGCTATGGCGAATGGGAACCCAACGCGTTCTTCCCGAGCGGCATGGCCGCGCTCGCGCGACGGCTGCGCAAGATGCGCTTCGATCCCGGCCTCTGGATCTGCCCGACCGCGGCCGAGCCCCACAGCCGCATCGCCCAGTGGCATACCGAGATGCTGGCGCAGAGCGAGGGCGGCGACCCCTGCCTCTGCTTCGAGTGCATGCGCCGCTACGGCTTCATCATCGACCCCACGCGCGACGACTCGAAACGCTGGCTCCACGACCTCTTCAGCCGCTACGCCGACATGGGCTACCGCTACTTCAAGCTCGACTTCCTGGCGCAAACCCTCAAGGCGCGCCGCTTCCACCGCAACGTGCCCCGCGGCCAGATGATGCGCGAGATCATCACCCCGATCCACGCGGCCATCAAGGGGCGCGCCACGCTGATGGGCTGCGGCTACGTCTACGACGGCGGCAACGACCTCGTGCAGATCGTCCGCGCCGGCTCCGACATCCACGCCACATGGCACGAGACGTGCACCAACGCCGTCTCGCTGGCGGCCCGCTTCTGGGCCTCGAACCGCGTCTGGGTCACCGATCCCGACTTCGCCGTCTGCCGCGGTCCGGACACCTCGAAGGATCCCGACCGCGGGCGCCTGCGCTGCCTCTACGTCGTCGTCACCGCCGACGAGACGCGCAACGCCCACGAGTCGGGACGCCGGTGGAGCGAGGGCTTCGACACCATCCGCTATCACGAGGCGCAGGTGCTGCTGAGCCTGGTGACGATCAACGGCGGCGCCGTCAACCTCTCCGACAAGCTCACGACGCTCAACGCGCGCGGTCTCGATCTGCTTCGGCGCACCGTGGCGGCGCCGCGCGGCGGCGCGCCGCTGCCGATCGACCTCTTCTCGACCGAGCGCCCCTCTTACTGGCTGCAGCCGACGCCCACGGGCTTCCGCACGCTGTTGATCAACTGGGGCGAGGCGCCGGCCGAGCTGCGCCTCGACCTCGCGCCGCACGGCATCCACGCCGTGAAGGCGCGCGACTTCTGGACCGATGCCACCGTGCGGATCGCGGACAACCGCGTCGCCGCCCGGCTGGCGCCGCATACGTGCCAGTTGCTCGAGTTCGACCGCGCCGACAACTGATGACACAAGGTAAGGGGGATCCATGGCGGAGCTTAAGCTGACCACGCTGACGTTGCCAGCGGCCGATCTGGGCGTGGAGAACCCCCTGGCGCCGCTGGCTCCGCCGGGCGATGCGCATGCGCAGATCCGGTTCGGCAGCGGCGTGCCCGAGGAAATCCGCCGCCAGGTGGGCTACGGACGCCACCCCGGATGCCTGCCCTACCGCCTGCAGGACGGCTACAACCGCGACCGCCGGCCCCGGGCGCTGCGCGTGGCGGTGCTGCAGAACGAGTGCCTGCGCGCCACCTTCCTGCTCGAGTACGGCGGACGCCTGGCCTCCCTTGTACACCTTCCGGACGGCCGCGAGCTGCTGGCCGCCAACCCCGTCTTCCAGCCCGCCAACCTGGCCATCCGCAACGCCTGGTTCAGCGGCGGCGTCGAGTGGAACATCGGCGTGATCGGCCACTCGCCCTTCACCTGCGCGCCCCTGCACGCCGAGCGCCTGACCGCGCCCGGCGGCCTGCCGGTGCTGCGCCTGCGCGAATGGGAGCGCATCCGCCAGACGCCGTTCCAACTGGACATCTGGCTCCCCGACCAGTCGCCCTTCCTCTTCGTGCGCGTCGCGATCCGCAATCCGAACGACCACGAGGTGCCGATGTACTGGTGGTCGAACATCGCGGTGCCCGAGACGCCCGGCGGCCGCGTGCTCGCGCCGGCCAGCCACGCCTTCCGGTTCGACTACGCCAGCGCCATGGATCGCATCCCGCTGCCGCAGTGGAACGGCATGGACATCAGCTACCCGGCGCGGATCGACCGCGCCGCCGACTTCTTCTTCGACCTCGCGGAGGGACAGCGCCCCTGGATCGCCGCGCTGGACGCCGGGGGCTGCGGACTGGTGCAGACCTCGACCCGGCGCCTGCGGGGCCGCAAGCTCTTCGTCTGGGGCATGTCGGCGGGCGGGCGCCGCTGGCAGGCGTTCCTCGCGGGGCCCGGCCAGGCCTATGCCGAGATCCAGGCGGGACTCGCCCGGACGCAAGTCGAATGCGTGCCGATGCCGCCCCAGGCCGTCTGGAACTGGACGGAGGCCTACGGGCTGATGGCGGTGCCGCCTGAGGAAGTCCACGGCGTGGAGTGGGCGGCGGCCTGGAAACGGGTGGACCGCCAGCTCAACGCGGCACTGTCCGTCACGGCCATGGCCCGCCACGCGGCCACGGGCGACGCCCTGGCCGGATTGCCGGCGGAGGCCCGGCTGCAGACCGGCGCGGGGTGGGGCGGACTCGAGGTGCGGCGGCGCCGGCGGTCCGCAGCGGTTCCCGGCATGCTCGCGGACGCCTTTGCCGGCGATCCCCTGGGGCCCGAACAGGCTCCGTGGCTGCAGTTGCTGGAGCAGGGAACCTTCCCCGCGCCGCCGCCTGGAGCGGCGCCCGGCGCCTGGATGGTGCAGCAGGAGTGGCGGGTGTTGCTGGAGGCCGCACTGGCCGCGGGCGGCGCCGACAACTGGCTGGGCTGGCTCCACGCGGGCGTTATGCGGTATGCCGACGGCGACCGCGCGGGTGCCGTCGCGGCCTGGACCCGCTCGCTGGCCCACGCCCGCACGGTCTGGGCGCTGCGCAACCTAGCGGTCGTCGCCCGCCAGGAGAAGCGGTTCGACGAGGCCGTCGCGCTCATGGACGAGGCGTGCGGGCTCGTTCCCGGCCTGCTGCCGCTCGGCGTCGAGTGGGGCGCCACCCTGCTGGAGGCCGGCCGGGCAGATGGGTGGATGGAACGGGTGGGGCGCCTCGCGGCGCCGGTGCGGCAGCACGGACGCATCCGGCTGCTGGTGGCGCGCGCCGCGCTCGCCCTGGACCGACTGGACGAGGCCGAGGCCATTCTGCGCGGCCCCATCGAAGTCAGCGACCTCCGCGAGGGCGAGACGCTGCTCTCAGACACCTGGTTCGAGATCGCGGCGCGTCGACTCGCCGCCCAGACCGGCGCGCCGGTCGACGACGCCCTGCGGGCGCGGGCGCGGCAGGCCTCTCCCCTGCCGCCGCATCTCGACTTCCGCGGCAGCGCCGGCTAGACGGGATCAGGCCAGTCCCGGCACCGACCGCAGCCAGTAGTCCGCCATGCGCATGTGGCCGGCCAGCGTCGGATGCACGCCATCGGAGAGCCAGTAGGTTTCGGGGGCCTCCTTCACGGCCTCGTCGAACAGCTTCTGGAAGGAGACCAGGGGCGCGTCGAACGCCTGGGCGAGTTCGGCGCAGATCTCGCGCCGCGCCGCGATCTCGGGAAGCCAGTCGCGGTTGACGGCCCCGACGGGCAGGACAAAGGGCTCGCAGATGACCAGCCGCGTGGCGGGGAGGACCTGGCGCGTCCACTCCAGCAGCATCCGGTAGAGGGTGCGGTAGCGGTCGACTTCGACCCCGTTACGGCTGCCGAATTCATGCCATGTGTCGTTGACGCCGATCAGGATGCTGATCAGGTCGGGGGTTAGGTTGAGGGCGTCGGCCTTCCAGCGCGCATAGAGGTCGACCACACGGTTGCCGCCGATGCCGCGGTTGAGGATCTGGTAGCCGCGCGCCGGATGCCGGTTCAGCAGCGTCGCGGCGATCAGGCCGGGATAGCCGCCGCCGAGTCCGGTATTGGGCGCCAGGTTGGCGTCGCGCGAGCGCCCGGCATCGGTGATCGAGTCGCCCTGGAAGAGGATACGGGTCGTTGTGCCTGTCATGTTGCTGCTCCGTGAGTGAAGGGTGAACGGCACGGATCGTAGAGACCGCTCCCGCGCGGTGCAAGCGGAAAGTGTCCGCGGGGTGCTCGGTCATTCGCCGGCGTGTGCACGGGGCGCGTGGGTGGCGGGCGACCGTTGCAGGCAGACGCGTCACGCGGCACAACGCCTTGTTCCCGAGTGCCCGGGCCTGAAGGCCCTTGCAGGCTTCCGGCTAAAGCCGGTACTCCGACGGGGAGGACGGTGTCGGCAAACCCGCGTGTCGGAGTCCCGCCTTCAGGCGGAAGTTGTTTAGGGGCTTCAGCCCCGTCTCTCGCCTTATGCCGCCCGAATTACCTGCTTCGCCCCCACTCCAAGCGCTGTCTGATCCTCACATCCCCGGAGACGGAACCATTACCCGTGTCTGCGGAGTAGCTGCGGCTACTCGAGACGCCAGGTTGCGCGCAGGTCGCCGGGCCGGATCAGCGTCATGCCCTCGGGCAGGGTGTTGTTCGCGCCCCGCAGCGTCACCGCCTTGCGGACCTCCCGCTCGCGGGCGGTGACCGCGATCACGGCCGGGGCCGTTCCGGCCACGGTGCAGTTCTCGACCGCGAGCGTGGCGGGCTGGGCGTCGGTCGGCTGCGGCCGGATGTCGTAAATCTGGATGACCGGTGCCGCGCCCGTCTCGAACCGCGACTTCTGCAGCAGGAGCGTGCCGATCGAGTAGACCGGGAAATAGATGAAGGGTTTGTCGGCATTGCGTATCGTGCTCTGCTCGACCCGGATCGTGTTGGGCTTGGCCCAGTAGGTGGCGTCGAGCGTGACGTTCGTGATCGCGCAGCCCCGGAAGGTCGTGTGGCCCCCGCTCATGCCGAGGATCGAGGAGTCCGCGAGGACGCACCGGTCGAAGCGGTTGGTCTGGTTGAGGTGCTGGAGCTGGCTGGCCGTGAAGCGGCAGGCGGAGAAGGCCTGGTTCCGGAACGTTAGCACGAAGTGCGCGCGGTCGAAGGTGCAGCGCTCGAAGTTGCCGCCGCGGCTCGTGATCGGCCCGAACGGCACGTCGCGGAAGCGCCCCGTCTCCCCGCAGCCGATGTCGAGCGTGCCCCCCGGCCGCGAGGAGGCGACTGGGCCGCTGATCACGATGTCCCATCCGGACGGGCCCTCGGAGCCGAGGTGCAGGCTGTCGCGGTAGGTGTTGTCCTGGTAGCGGCCGTGCATCGTGCGGTTGCGGTTGCCGCAGCGGAAGCCGGCCCGCGTGAAGGCGTTGCTGCGGACCTGCGGGCTGTTGGTGCGGTCCCAGAGGAAGATCTGGCCGCGGTTGCCCTCGATGATGAAGTTGTGGCCGGCGCAGGTCAGCAGCTCGTTGTTGGGATTGTCGTGGAAGACGTTGTTGCGGATGGTGACGTCCTGCATCATGTCCCAGCCGTCCTCGGCGTCGAAGGCGCAGGTGGCCAGCGTCTCGCCGCTGTAGGAGAAGTCGCAGCCCTCGATCAGCATGTTGCGCATCGCCGAGGGGGCCATGCCGACGGCGCGGCAGCGCTCGATCACGAGGTTCCGGTAGGTGCAGTTCCAGGGCAGCTTGAAGCGCTGGGCCGACAACTCCGCGCGCTGCGCCTTCTCGGCGCTCTCCTCCGCCACCGAGATGCGCAGGAAGGCCGCCCCCGCCGGGATGCGGATCACGCGGTACTGGAAGGCCTGCTCGCCCGAGAGGAAGGCGCGATCCTTGTCGTAGAAGGCGGCGCGGAAGATCCACGACTTCGTACGGATCCCCTGGTAGCCGAGATACTTGGAGACCGAGAGGAAGCGGTTGGTCGCCAGGGCCCCGAGGGCGCGGAAGTCGCTGGTGAACATGCCGCCGACTGCGGGATCGACCGCGCCCGTGGCCAGATCTAGGGTGCCGGGCTCGTAGGCCACGCCGCTGCCGTTGAAGTCGACCACGCCGGGGAAGGTGTGGTCGTGCGCGGCCGTGCCGTTCGAGACCCCGTAGCCGGTGATGTTGCGCACCGTGAGGTTCTCGAAGCTGCAGTAGCGGCAGTCGCCCACCAGCTCGATGCCGAGCACCCATTCCGAGTTGTTGGGCGAGTGGGCGTAGTCGTGCTCGTAGTAGTCGCCCTCGACCGTGCCGTTGACGAGGTGCGAGTCGGTCCGGTGGCGGATCTCGACGACGACACCGCCGCTGCCGGCGAACGCGTTCATCTTGAGCGTGGCGCCGTTGAGGTCGAGCGTGAAACGGTCGGGCAGCGAGAGGCGCCGCGAGGCGCTCAGGCGGTAGAGCCCCGGCAGGAGCACGACCTTGCGCATGCCGCGCGCCGCGGCGTCGTCGAGCAACCGCTGCAGCCCCTCGGCCGTCCGCACGGCGTCGGCCTCGACACGCGCCCGGTCGTAGGCCGAGCCATCGACCACGCGCGAACGGCGGCTGGCGCGCTGGACGACCTTGCCGTCCTGCGCCGCGGCCAGGATCAGGTAGCCATGGGGCGGGACGGGCGTCGTCTGCCGCGCCTCGTCGAGACGCCGGGCGATGTGCGCCGTCAGCTCCGGCTCCTTGAGCCCCTCGAGGCTGCCGACCTCGACGGGCACCAGCGTGCCGCCGGGGCCGTCGTTGCGGATGCCGTACGTCCGCAGGTCGTCCGGCGTCATGCGGTGGATCTGCCGTTCGGGAATCGCCAGGTCGGCGGCCGCGCGGACGAGGAACTCGTGCCAGACTACGTGGGAGGCGCGCCCCTGGGCGTCGCGGCATTGTACCGCGAGCTGGTAGTCGCCGGCGGGGAGCGTGCCGAGGGTGATCGCGTGGTCGCCGGAGGGCAGTCCGCGGGCCGTGCGGGTAGTCCAGTTCGTGCCGTCCGCCGAGAAGCGCGTTTCGACATCGAAGCGGAAGGAGTTGTCGCCGTACCGGACGAGGCTGTGGTTCCAGTCGGTCACAAAGAATCCGATCCGTACCGCCTCGCCCGTCGTGACGACCGGGTTCACATACTCCGTGGCGATGTAGGGCACCTGCAAGTGCGAGGGCGTGGTGGCGTCCGGCCCGGGCGCTGCGGACGCCGGGATCTGTTCGAGATCGCCCGGAATGAACTGGGCGCGCCCGCTGGACACGAGAAGGGCGCAGGCGCCAAGGCCCGCCACCAGAGATTTGCATAGGTTCATTTATAAAAAGCATGCCAAAGCCGCCCCGCGAGTGCAAGGCGTTTGCAGTGCAAGGCGTTTGCAAGGCGTTTGCACCGCTGAGACGTGCTGCCGTTGAGACGAGCTGCAGCAATTCCCAATTTGGCCGCATTTCAGGCGCCGGACGACACGGAGGTCGTCCCTCCATCATTGAAAACCATCATTGAAAACCAGGGTTAGAGGCTCTTGCAAACCCCTCGTGGCATGGGCGTCCCGCCCATGAAACACGGGCAAGATGCCCGTGCCACGCCTGCAAGCAAGGGGTTTTGCAAGAACCTCGTTATTCCAAGGAACTGGAGGGTCGGGCTCCGTCCCGACCGGAGGAGGACGCCAAATTGAGAATTGCTGATGATGCAGGCTCTCCCGCGCCTGGGGAGTGCCTGGTTTTTTGACTGCGCGCGCCCGCGCGCGCTTTCTGCCCCGCCGCCTGCGGCGGTAGAAACCAGCTTGGGGGTGGGGATGAAAAATTAAAGGCGACGTAACTTGCGGAGCAGGCTCCGCTATAGAAAGCGCGTGCAGGCACGCGCACTCAAAAACGGTCGCACTCCAGCAACCACTACATGCTCCGGCCTCGCCCGGTAGCGCGAGCCTGAGCGCATGGGGTGTTGCCGTGTCGGCTGCTTGCGTTCATGCGCGGATTCCCTCAGCGTGACGATTTCGAGGATGAGGACGGCCAAGTTTCTCGCCCACTCCGCATGCGCTTCCCGCGCGCCCCCTGTGGCCAACCGAATACTTGGAAGCCGCCTGAAACTGCGAGAGTTGGCAGCGACCCTGCAGCCTCACCAGGCGCCCGGCCTTGCGCATTCGGCGCGCGGGGACGTTCGCCCTCCAGCTCGATACGTCAAGCCGTTGGTGATGACTCACCTGGAGGGTGAGCGTTCCCGCGAGCCGAAAGTGCAAAGGGATGCGAGAAATGGGGCTTACCAGCACACCAACTCCCGCAGAACAGGGAGGCCACAAACCCCATACGCCCACACTCCACAAACAAAAGGGCCGGGGTTGCCCCCGGCCCGACTCACGGTCGCGCGCGCCGTCCATCCGCGTCGCGCGCGCATCGCGGCGCGCGTCATCCCTTGATCGGGATCAGGTTGAACTTCTCGACCAGCACGTTAAGCACGGTGGGCGAGAGGAACGCCGGCAGCGACGGCCCGATCTGGATGTTCTTGATGCCGAGCGAGAGGAGCGTCAGCAGGATGCAGACGGCCTTCTGCTCGTACCACGACAAGACCAGGGTCAGCGGCAGGTCATTGACGCCGCAGTTGAAGACCTTGGCCAGCGTGACCGCGACCTGGATGGCCGAGTAGGCGTCGTTGCACTGCCCCATGTCGATCAGGCGCGGAATCCCGCCGATGTCGCCCAGCTTGTTCTGCAGGTGGTTGAAGCGGAACTTGCCGCAGGCCAGCGTCAGGATCAGCGTGTCCTTCGGCGACTCCTCGACGAACTTCGTGTAGAAGTTGCGGCCTGACTTGGCGCCGTCGCAGCCGCCGACGAGATAGATGTGCTTGACCGCGCCACTCTTGACGGCGGCGACCAGCTTGTCCGCGACCCCGAGTACCGCCGCGTGGCCGAAGCCGGTCAGCAGCGGCTCGCCGGCCGTCTCATCCTTGAAGCCGCCGAGCTGGACTGCGTGGCGGATCATCGCGCCGAAGTCCTTGTGGCCGGCGGCGTCGGCGGCGATGTGCTTCGTCTCCGGCCAGCCGACCTCGGCGGTCGTGTAGATGTTGCCGAGGTAGGTCGGCTTGGGCGGCATGATGCAGTTCGTCGTGTAGAGGATCACGCCGGGGAGGTTGTCGAACTCCTTCTGCTGGTTCTGCCAGGCCGTGCCGAAATTACCCTTCAGATGGGTGTATTTGTTCAGCCCGGGATAGCCGAAGGCCGGCAGCATCTCGCCGTGGGTGTAGACGTTGACGCCCTTGCCCTCGGTCTGGTCGAGCAGCATCTTCAGGTCGTGCAGGTCATGCCCGGTGACCACCACGAAGGGCCCCTTGACGCGCGTGGTCGGCACGGGGGTGGGAACGGGATTGCCGTAGGCGCCGGTGTTGGCGGCGTCGAGCAGTCCCATGCACTTCAGATTGACCTGGCCGAACTCCATGATCAAGCCGAGCCACTCGTCGACCGAATGGTCCTCGCCGAGAGCCTGCATCCCTTTGGCGAACCAGCCCGAGACCTCGGGGTCGGTCTTGCCGAGGACGCGCGCGTGGTGGGCGTAGGCGGCCATGCCGCGAAGACCGAAGAGTAGCGTCGAACGCAGCGAGACGACATCCTCGTTGCCCGCGAAGAGCTGCGCGGCGTCGAAGGCCGGCGCGCCGCCGGCCCGGGCGACCAGCGCCTGGATCCGGTCGACCATCGCCTGGCAGTCCTTCGGATCGAAGTTGACGTTGGTGACCGTCATGAAGAGGCCCTCCATGAAGGCCCGCTCGCAATCGGCGCAGTGGGCCTGGCCGCCGACGGCACGCGCCAGCGTGATCAGGCTGGCCGTGATCTGGTCCTGGAGCCTGGCGACGTCGGGCTTCTTGCCGCAGACGCCGACGCGCGTGCAGCCCTTGCCGCCCGCGGTCTGTTCGCACTGGAAACAGAACATGTCATTCATCGTTTTTCCTCGTTGTGTTTGGTGTGATGTGCGGCCAACGGGGACGCACGTGAAAGTGTGTAGGGGTTTGGGGTACGGGGTGCCTCACTCGTCGAGGACTGTTCCGTCAACCCCGAGGGTGACGACCTGCCAGGGAATCAGCTTACCGCTGTTGGCCAACGCCTGTTTGACGGCGTTGACGATGCCCGCGCAGCAGGGCACCTCCATGCGCACGACGGTCAGGCGCCGGATCTCGTTGGCCTGGAGGATGGCGGCCAGCTTCTCGCTGTAGTCGCCCTCGTCGAGCTTGGGGCAGCCGATCAACGTCACGCGCCCCTTCATGAAGCGGGCGTTGAAGTCGGCGGCGGCGTAGCCCGTGCAGTCGGCGGCGATCAGCAGCGAGGCATCCTTGAAATAGGGGGCGTTGACCGGCACGAGTTTGATCTGGATCGGCCAGGTCGCGATGTTGGACACGGGCGGCGCGCCCGTCGCAGGCGCTGCGGCCGGCGCCTCCGCGGCCGTCGCCGGGCGGGTGATGCTGCGGGCCAGGGTGCCCGGGCAGCCGCAGGGCAGTTTCTCCGGGGCGGCGGCCGCCGGCGCCGGATGCGGAGCCGCCTTGTTGGCCTGCGCGGCGGCGACCTGCGCCTCGTCGAAGGCCGCAGCCTCGCGCTCGATGATCTGGATGGCGTCGGCCGGACAGGCGGGCAGGCAGGCGCCCAGACCGTCGCAATAGCTGTCCGTCACCAGTTTCGCCTTGCCGCCGACCAACTGCAGAGCGCCCTCGTGGCAGGCGGCGATACAGAGCCCGCAGCCCGTGCACTTGGCTTCATCAATCTCGACAATCTTGCGTTTCACGCCATGTACTCCTGTTCCTGCGCCGGGTTTGTCCGTCGGTTCCCGTGACCAGCGAATCGGCCAGTCCCTGTAGCGTTGTTTCCCGCAGCACCGCCCGCAGGCGGGCATTCTGCTCCGCGATCACCTGGCCCAGCAGGCAGTTGCTCCCCTCGCAGACGGTCTTGCGGAGCAGGCACCCCTCGGGTGGTGTCTCGCCGAGCGCCGCGGCTATGTCCATCAGCGTCATGCCGCCCGCCGGGCGCGCCAGCCGCGCGCCGCCCTGGATGCCGCGCACCGTCTCGAGGATCCCGCCATGCACCAGCTTCTGCACGACCTTGGCCACGTGATGGACGGAGAAGCCGAAGGACTCCGCCACCGCGCGCGTCGAGCAGTAGCTCTCCGGCTGGCGGGCCAGCCGCAGGCTCAGGTGCAGCGCGATCGAAAACGCCTCTGAAATACTGAATAGACCGTTCATAAAGAACCGGACTCGCCGTAAATTGGTATGAAATTACCAAATTGGCCGGACGGTGTCAATGGGGGTGGAAATTTTTTTCGACCTTTTTTTTCGATACATCCGATTTGTCTCCGCCACCTTTGGTGAGAAAACTTTCATTTAGCCGAAACGCTGAAAGCACTTCACACAAGTCTTTCCATTCATGTCGCGAATTTATAACACATGGCGTGTGAATTCGAGCGGTATTTGGTGGCCGGCCCGTTGCCGGGATGTGGGGCTGGGAGCCACGGGGGGCGCTTCCGCTGTCCGGAATCCCTGCGCCCGTGGTTGCGGGATCCGGCGCGCCGGTGTCGTCAATACGGATACTCGGGGACGGGCATCTCGTCCGTCACCTTGCCGTTCCGGTCGATGGCGAACGCGTCGATCCGGGTTCCGTCGGGCGCGAGCGTCTGGAGGGCGAGCTTGTCCGGCGTGACGTCCATGATCACGAGCGTGGCGTCGAGCCCGCCGCAGGTCGGGCCGTCGTTCGACACCAGGGCATAGTTGAACGCCTCGCCTGTGACGGCCCGGGACTGCCTGCCGTCGTGGTTGTACGGGAAGACCTTGCATGCGCGGCTGCGCGGATCGACGCGCATGTAGCGGTGCTCATGGCCGGCCAGCATCAGGTGGATGCGCGTCTGCGGCTCGGTACCGTTGAGGAGGTCCATGAAGTACTTCCGCATCATCTGCTGGCTGGGCCCGTCGCTCTGGCCGTGGGTGGCCATGTGGGTGAGGACGACCCGGAAGGCGGCGTTTCTGAACTCAGCCGACGGCAGCACCTGGGTGAGCAGCCATTCGCGCTGATCCTGGAACACCTGCTCGGCGTGGCTGAAGAGGTCGCCGGTGCCGCAGTTGCCGGAATCGAGGACGAGGTAGAAGACCCCGCCGTGCCGGAACGCGTAGTACGTCTTGCCGTCGCGCGTGCGCAGCCAGCGCATCCAGGCGTTCGAATACCTGCCGCTCCACTCGTGGTTGCCGCGGACGAAGACGGCCGGAATCTCCCTGGCGTGGTGCTCCACGGCGCAGTCGAGGAAATCGGAGAAGAGGCCGCGTCCGCCCTCGTCGTGAAATCCGTCCCACAGGTTGTCGCCGCCATAGACCACGAAGTCGGCCTTCCGGACCTCGCCCTGGCGCAGGAAGGCAGTCTGGAGATCGGTATGCGCGTGCTGGTCGGACAGGAAGAGCATGCGGTACGCGTCCCGGCTCGGCGTGAACGACCGGAAGGTGTGGAGCGCCTCGCCGTGGACGCGCCGCGACCGGTCCGGGTCGTAGGCCACCGGCCGGTATTCGTAGGCGCATCCGGGCTCGAGATTGCCGATGTCGATGATGTGGACGGTGCTGTCGACCTGGATCTGGTGCCCGACGGTCTGCCAGACCGTCCGGAAACCGGGCTCGCCCACCTTGCGGATGTCGACGCCGGCGCCCAGGGGGACGCTGGTGCGCCAGCCGACCGAGACGGCGCGGGGGTCGGCATTGAACAGGTAGGGCCCGTTGACGATGCGCGTGCCTTCGTCCGCGTCGAGCGTCGACGTGACGGACGGAGTCTCGGTCAAGTGGATGATCTGCCCGCCGCGGTCGCGGCGGAAGACCCGGAACTCATAGGCGGTCGCGGGCTTGAGGCCCTGCACACACACCCAGTGATCCAGGCTGTCGCCGTAGATCTCGCCGATGTCGTTCACCATCCAGCATGTGCGGAACGCTCCGGTGCCGGCTTCCCGGAGCAGGATGCCGCCCGTCGTCTTGACCGGGGTCTGCCAGATGACCCAGAAGCCCGTTTCCGTGCGCCGGACGACATACGGGCCCTGGGAAAGCGCCTGTGCAGGCTCGTCTGCCCTGTTCATCGTCGCGGCTAGAAGTTCTGCGCCTCGATCTCGAAGAAGGCCTTGGGGTGCTTGCAGGCGGGGCAGGT